>NZ_JNKH01000054.1:0-21758 GCF_000701985.1 Butyrivibrio sp. WCE2006
ACATGGCACCACATGTAGGGCAGAATCTTGAATGACAACGAAAGGGAACAAATTTGAGAGTACCACAATCAGGGCAGCCGTACATAGCGCCGCCATAAGCAGGATCCCCGCAATTGATCATCTTATCGATGTTTTCCATTTCGGTCTTGCGGGGATGAAGAGTATATTGAATTTCTTCATAATGATCGCGGAACAGATCTTGTAGAGTATTTCGTTTCATAAAATCATTATGAATGAGTTGAGGCAAAAAACAACCCCACCCCTCATGATTGAGGGGCAGGGGAGTTGAGGTGCCGTAGGCACTTTTTTATGTGCTCATTTTCCTATAATGACTTCAAGCTAAAAACAAAGAGCGAAAAAACAAATTGAAAATAAGAAAGGAAAAGATAAATGAGCAAAACAAATAAGATGTATCTGGTAACAGGAGCAGCAGGATTTCTTGGAAGCACAGTCTGCAGAAAGCTTGTTGAAAGAAATGAAAAAGTAAGGGCGTTTGTCCTTGAAGGCGACAAGTCAGCAAAATATCTTCCTGAGGAAGTTGAAATAGCATACGGCGATCTTTGTAACAAAGATGACCTGGAAAGATTCTTTGAGACACCTGAAGATACGGAAGTAATTGTGCTTCATATAGCGAGCATCGTAACAGTAAATCCTGATTACAGTCAGAAAGTCATGGATGTAAATGTCGGTGGAACAGAAAACATCATAGAGATGTGCAAAGAGCACAAAGTATCAAAGCTTGTCTATTGCTCATCAACAGGAGCAATACCTGAGGAGGCAAAAGGAACCATACGAGAGTGCGAAGGTTCGATTCCACTTGACACTGAGAGGATCAAAGGATGCTACTCATTGTCCAAGGCAATGGCAACAAATGTGGTCCTTAAGGCAGCGAAGGAAGGCCTTAACGCCTGCGTAGTTCATCCATCAGGAATTCTTGGGCCTGAGGACTTTGCAATGGGTGAGACCACAAAGACTTTAGTTGACATCATCAATGGAGAGATGCCTGCCGGAATCGATGGAAGCTTTAATCTGTGTGATGTAAGAGATCTGGCTGCCGGACTCATTGGGGCAGCTGATAAGGGCAAAAGCGGAGAGTGCTACATCCTTGGAAATGAGCCTGTTAGTTTTAAGGATTTTACAAAGCTTGTTTCAGAGGAGAGCGGTTGCAAGCAGATGAAGTTCTTTTTACCAATATCAGTAGCAAACCTGATTGCCGGGGTACTTGAGAAAAAGGCTAAGAAGACTGGAGAAAAGCCTCTTATGACAACATTCTCCGTTTACAACCTTGCAAGAAACAACCGATTTGATTCAAGTAAAGCAAGTAAGGATCTGGGTTATACCACAAGGTCATATAGAGAGACCATACGTGACGAGATCAGATGGCTCAAAGAAACAGGAAAGATCGCATAAAAAGGACATTCAAGAGAAAAGAAGGAGAAGAATACGATGAACGATTTAGATAAGGTTTATGCAGAAAGTGTTGCAAAGGATTACATGCCAAAGGAAACAAATAAGGTAAGGCAGCTTAAAAAGCTCGATGAAAGAGCAAAGCTTCCGGCATTTATAACAGCCATGACACTTGGAATTATTGGGACTTTGATCTTTGGCGCAGGGATGTGCTTTGGACTTAGCGTCTTTGGAACAGGAGTAATTTTCATGGTCATTGGGGTGCTTCTTGGAATAGTAGGTGCTGCTGTCTGTATCATCAACTATCCTTTATACAAAAAGCTCCTTAAAAAGGGTAAGGAAAAATATGCCTTTGAGATTCTGGAACTTGCTAAAGAGATAACAGGAGAAGCACAATGAAGCATACCAGTGCTACTTTCGGATAGGGAACAATAAAAGAGGGATGATTTTAATAGCTCCGGAATCAAGATCTGATTGATGCCTGGGGCTATTTTTTTGTATGAAAAGTTGATATTTCCACTTTAAATGGTGTTCGAGGGAGATTTTTAGGAAACGCGATTTGCATTTATGGGGAACTTTTGCTAAAATTGCGACCGATTACATTATTTAAGGAGGGAATATATAATGAAATGTATGAAAAAAATCGCTTGTCTGGTGCTCGCGGGGATCATGAGCATCACACTCGCACAGCCGATGGATGTTAAGGCAGCAAGCTCAACAATATCTTTCGGTACAGAGTACACGGAAACCAATACCAGAGGCGCCTGGAATTATAGCTCTGTAACAAACAATTTTCCGGAGGGAGAAAATTGTAGAACCATCAATACTGAATCTGCCGGACGTATCATAATCACCGGTAGCTCAAATGCAGATGTAAGAATTTATCTCTATGACAGCTACGGCGGATCAGAGATTCAGAACAAATCAACAAGCAAGGGAAGATTCACTATATCAGCCAATGTTACAGCCGGCGCACATTACCTGAAGCTTTGGGATACATTTGGCAGTGGCGCTACAGTAAAGTATAACGTAACTTTCACCCCTAACAAGATTTTTACAAAGAAGAAGGGACTTGCCTTTAATAAGGAAAACACAGAATACTTATTGGGCTGCACTTACACTACCGCAACAAATAACTGCAAATCATCAGAGAATTGCCGTAAGATCGTAATACCCCGCGGGAAGAAGAAACTGAAAATCACCGCTTATGGTTTGGGCGAAGGTAATTCTGATGTTCGTGTATACATATACAACAGCAAGGGCAAGAGAGTTCTCGCCAACTGGTCAGTTTGCAACGGTAAAAAAACCAAAACAATCAATGTGAAAAAAGGCACTTACTATATTAAGTTCTGGGAATGCTTCGGTGACAACACTGAGTTCCACTACAAACTAAAAGTTAAATAATTTGGCTGATTTGCCTTAAAGGAAAGTCCCATTTTCTGTATTTGATGCAGAAGATGGGACTTTGTGTTGACAAATTTAATCCATGGATTTATATTGAATACATATTCAATGAATATGTATTCAATTTTGTGGCGAAGCGGGGTAAGGATATGAAAAAAATAGTTATTATCGGTGGTGGGGTTGCAGGACTAGCAGCAGGTATCTATGCCAGACTTTGTGGTATGGATGCAGAAATCTATGAAAAGAACGCTATTCCCGGCGGGGAGTGCATAGGCTGGAGAAGAAAGGGCTTTGTTATCGACAATTGTATCCACTGGCTTACAGGTACAAAAAAAGGAACAGAACTCAATGATGTCTGGAAAGAGGTTGGGGCTCTTTTAGATGATACAGAATATGCGCCTCTTAATTCTTTTTTCACTTCCTGGCACGGTGACAAGAAAGCAACACTCTGGGTTGATCTTGATAGGACCAGAAGAGAACTGACAGAGCTTTCTCCTGAAGATAAGGAAGAGATAGACAAATTCATTGATTATGTTGAGTACTCCAAGAAGTGCGTCATGCCTGCAGCTAAGCCTCTGGATATGTTTGGCTTTATGGACTACATTAACTACGGTAAAGAGATGGGTGAGTTCGTGAATGTTATGAAGGAACTTGGAAATCTTTCTCTTAAGGAATACAGTAAGAGATTTAAATCGCCTCTTATCAGGAAGATGCTCTGTGACTATCTTCCGGGGGATTATACAGCATATTCACTACTTGTTTCATATGCTACTATAGCTGATGGTAACGGTAGCATTCCGGTTGGAGGATCTCTGGAGCTGTCCCTTAGAATGGAGAAACGCTTCAAGGATCTTGGTGGCAGAATTTTCTACAACAAGCCTGCACAGAAGTTAAATATTGAGAAGAAAAAAGTTGTTTCAATGCTTCTTGAGGATGGAACGACAGTCACAGGTGATGTGTTTATCTGTACCACAGATACTGTAGTTCTTTTCAAAAAGCTTATAGATGAAAAGTATATGCCCAAACTTTATAAGAAGGCTTATGAGTCTTCCAAGGAATATCCTGCCACCAGTGGATTCCAGGTAGCTTTTGCAGCAGATAAAAAGTTTAATCCCGGAGAGACAGTGTTTATCGACATCGAGCCTCTTAAGGTCGGCGCAGGTACTTTTGACAGAATGTATGTTAAGGTTTACGGTTATGATGATACCTTTGTTAATGGGGACAGACAGGTAATCCAGACTAATATTTTTCAGAGTGATGCGGATTATGAGTGGTGGAAGTCTCTTACAAAGGAGGAGTACAATAGGGCAAAAGAGGAACTGGCAGAGGCAGTAAGGACAAGGATTGAGGCTGCATTTCCTGAGACTGTTGGTACAATGGAATATCTGGATGCCTGGACACCTCTTACTTATGAGAGATATTGCAACGCATATCATGGCAGCTACATGAGCTTTATGACTACACCTGGCAGTAAGACTATCAGAGTAAAGGGCTACATTAAGGGTATTAAAAACCTTTGCTTTGCAGGCCAGTGGAGCAGCCAGCCCGGCGGACTTCCGGTAGCTGTAACCAATGGTAAATTTGCAATTCAGAGAATGTTTAGTAGAAAAGAATTTGAGGAAAGAATAAATGACCAGAGAAGAGCAGAAGGAAGAGAGGCGGAAAGAGATACTTATGACAGCATTGCAGCTGTTTGTGGAAAAAGGGTATCATGAGACCAAAGTAAGTGATATTGCTGCTGCGGTTCCTATGAGTACAGGACTAATGTTCCATTACTTTAAGTCCAAAGAGGAACTGCTGGCAGCCTTGGTTACCATGGGCATGGAGTACACAAAGGCCACTGCCGGCGGTGAGGACATCCCTGCGGATATTTTTCTTAAGGGAATGCTGGATGAGCTCTTTAAATATGCCAAGTTACAGCCCTTTGTCAGCAATATGTTTGTGCTTATGGCCCAGGCCCGAAGGGCTGGAATGCCTGAGCATATCAGAAAGCTTGCTATGTCTGTGGAGGCAGTTGATAACACTGCCAAGGCAATCAAAAAGGGACAGAAAGAGGGAGTTTTCAGAGAGGGCAATCCCAAACTCCTGGCATTATGCTTCTGGTCAGCCTTCCAGGGTATAATGGAAGAAATGACCATTGATAAAAGCCTCGAAACGCCGGATTCCGAGTGGCTTATGGGGATTTTGCGTAAATAGCTCAAGTTTAACTATGCAGCAACAAAATCACCCTGACGTAGCAAAGTCACAAAGAAGAAGCTTAATCAGCCGCTATATTATCAGCAAAATTTATAAGCGCAGCCTCTATTCTGCTATAGTCAGAAGCATCGAAAATAGGCGAAAATGGGGGAACCGGTATGATAAAAGCTCTTAAATGGGGAAAACAGCATATTTTTTCAATTACGATTTTTGTCATTATCGGATTCGTTCTTTTATCAGGATCGTTAGCTCTCCTTCATCTTAGGTTCAGAGTTTTTGTATATCAGGTCTTTGTAGTCATAGCGCTTCTTGGAATTCTCATCGGAATAATCCAGCTTATACGACGACAATCTAATAAAGCCGCAAGGGCAGCTGCCTATATTGCAACTGTAGCAGTACTTGTAGCTGGAGCATTCTTTATGTACCTCCCAGCCGTCCTATTCTTTCTTGGACAAACAGAAACAACGGTATATATTGATGGGGTAAAATATTCGGCTCACACCTATGAATTCTTGGATAGATTTGTTTATTACTACGATTACAAAAATTTCATGATATCCGGAAATGTGCTTCGAATGGAAGATGACTACCCGGGGTGCAATATTGGTGATCCAATTAGGACTGTCTATGATGAATATGGAAATGGGGCAGTTATTCAGGGGAAGGGTGGCTGAATCCTTCATTTTTAGCGCGTTGACTGATTTGGTAAAGGGTTAATCGATGATTGAACACATGGATATTGCGCTATGACAATTTTTTGAGGTTGTCATTATTGTCAATAAAACTTTTGGTGCTAGTAACAAAAGTTATCTTAATCCCTGAAGTAAATTACGTGTATCAGCCTTTTTTCCAGGTGCAGCTTTTGCATAGATATTTGTCGTATTTATACTGCTGTGGTGGAGTTTTTCCTTTAGAAGCAGTATATCCTTATCGCTTGCAGCATAAAAACTCATCGCAAAGCTTGATCTAAGCTTATGTGGTGTTATTGTCTGTCCTAAGGTACTTCCAAGTCCTGCAATAGCATATTTCTTGACAAGAATCTCTACAGCTCTTACTCCCAGGCGTTCTCCTTTGAGGGTTGTGAATGCTGGTATATGGTCGCTGTCCATGTCATATTTTGTAAGCTGAGCTGAAAAATATTCCTGTAAGCATGCGGCACACTCATCAGAATAGTAGACTATGTCCTGATCCCCGCCTTTTCTCATGACAAGTACGTTGCAGTCATCGAAATTATAATCTCCAATATCCGTGGAAAGCATTTCCGATACTCTAAGTCCGGTGTCAAGCAAAAGCAGAATCATTGCGAGATCCCTTAAAACAAAACGATCATGATGCCGAGCAGCTTTTCCTTCAAGATTTTCCCCGGTTCTTACTTCATCAAGCAGCATTGCCTGTTGCTCATTTGTCAGGTAAATAAGCTTTTTCTCTGCAAGTTTCTTTTGTCTTGTTGCAGCTGCCGGGTTCGCAGTCAGTTTTCCGTTGGTTATAAAATAACTGAACATGGATGAGAGCGTTGCCCTAAGACGTCTAACGGTTGAATCATTATGTTTCTGCGGCACCTCGTTTTTTTCCTTAATATCCGTTCTGACCTTTTTATATCGGCGATCCCTGGTGCTGCGGATCCTTGTAAGATATCTGTTTATATCCAGCGCTTTTAGTTTTGACAGGTCTTCCAGAGAAATATCTTTTATGTCTGTACCGTCGAATTCTGCATGATTATAGACCAGAAAACTGAGAAAATCATAGATATCCCTTGAATATTGAAGCATGGTCGATGGATTGTCTGAGTCTCTGAAATTAAAAATAAAATCCGTGACAAAATCCGGCATCTTATCAAGTAATTCATTTATTCTGTCTGAGTAATTAACAATATTGTTTGCCATATCCAGCCTCTTTCATGGAAATTTCGATGTCACATACAGTATAACATAAAAAATACGTTTTGCTTGCGCAAAACAAAAATATTACGCATAGAATTTATTCGAATATAATCGATTATACCCTTATTCTATGTATCACAACAGTCCCCAGTTATACTCAAAAAGTTTCTATACTTCTTAAGAAGCTCTCTGTTTTTGTCAGAAGGTCTTGCAAGAATCCTTACCTTGAAGCGGTTATTTCTTGAAAGAAGCTGCTTCATGGTCTCCTGACCCATGATTCCTGTAGCTCCAGTGATAAACACAAGCTTTTTAGGCTGTGTGGCATGGCGGTGCTCCTCAGGATCATCAAACCTGAGGGCTACGTCATAGCCTTCTCTGATTGCATTGAGCGCTCTTCTTGCCCCGGCAGCATCACCTACTTCATAGTAGCCTATGCCATTATCAAGGCAGCATTTCTCAAGTGCACTTCCGTCTCTCTTTTTAGCGCCAACAGCCATGACTGCGTAGTCGCATTTATAGGACTTTTCTTCTCCATTAAGTTCACCTATAACAGCATTTCCATCTATAGCTTTGACTTTGATGCCGGTTACTATGTTGATGCCGTCCTTTGCAATCTGCTCTTCAACGCAATATCTTCTTGCCATTCCCATATCTGCACAGTACTGGTCAAGCATCTCCAGAACAGTTATCTTACAGCCTTTTTCCGCAAGATGCTCTGCTGTCTCTATTCCTACAAGTCCTCCACCGATAATGACAACATCTCCTGTAGGAGTCTTGTATCCATCAAGAACCTCATGTGAATTCACAACATAAGCCCTACAAAATAAGCAGTGATTTCATCTACTTCATTTGTGATTTCCTTGTAATTGTACTCGCCTGTTGAAAGTTCTGAGCAGGTGAGCATGATGTCGTTGCCATTCTAAAGCTCTACTCTAAATGGCATAACTGGAATTTTGCTCATATTATACAAATTCACTTCATAATATGGTGTTTCCGCAAATGACACTGCCTTTACCATTTCATCATTATTTACAGTTATTATCAATGATTCATCTTCGATAGTAATTGAATAATTTACAGCGTCAATATCTTTATTAGTCTCACCAATCAGACTTATCGCATTTATTGTATCACCTTTTAGAAATAGCCCACCTGAAGCATTTGAAAAATGAATAATTATCTGACCATCTTTAATTTCTAAAAAATTAGGCATTGGAGCATCGCATAGAATCTTTTCATTGTATAAATGCCCCAACGCAAGTAATGCCAAGCGATGTCCGACTGGCTGCTTCTCCTTTGGATGAATATCCATATAATTTCCAACATCACCGATTGATGCTAAAAATACATTATTCACGCGTTTTGTAACTAACTCTTGCTGTTGTCTCAATTCAGGATAATAAAGAGCATCCTGCATTATTTCTGTTCCAAATGGAGCAAGCTGAGTCATAAAAAATGGCAATTCATCATTCCAATCTCTACGCCAACATTTGATTAGTCCTTCCATCATATCCGCATAGATTTCCGGATGAGTAGAATCGCTTTCTCCCTGATACCAAATAACGCCTTTAACTGTATAAGAAGCAATTTGATTAAGCATGTAATGGTAGCAACCACATGGACGCCAAGGATGCCATGGACCTAAAACGCTGATAGAATCTAGTTCAGCAAAAGCATCCATCATACCTTCCAATTCCTCTTTTGAGACATTTCCATACATCATTTTATCATCTACAGGATTATCAAACGGATGTGATTTATCAGAAAACATATTCGTTAAATACTTCTGCTTAGCCTCTTCCATGTCTATAATTGATGCAACCTGTTCTTCATAATCTCGCCTCCAAACTGGTCCATACTTTTCTACAGATTCCTCATCCATCCAACAACAAGATCTTGTTCCACCCCAGTTACAACCAACAATACCAATTGGTACCTGTAAATGTTCCTGCATTGTTCTTGCAAAGTAATATCCTACAGCAGAAAAATATTGTAAATCCTCTGGTGTAGCTTTTCTCCAGAATCCAAATAGAGAATAATCATGCATCTGAGGTTCTTCGGGTGTAGATATTTCTGGAATATCGTAAAAACGAATTAATGGATTTTCACATGTCTGGACAACTTTATCAAAGTCTTTATCATATCGCATGAAAAATTCCATATTGGACTGACCACCTGCCACAAAAACATCTCCGATTAGTACATCTTCTATGCATATTTTGTCTACGCCATCCGAAACTATCATCTTTGTTCCAAAAGAGGCAGAAAGCGCTGGTATACACACTTTCCATTCTCCTTTTACATCAGTCCCAACCGAGTAATTCTTTCCCTTCAATGAAACATTGATAGTACTTCCTGATTCTGCCGTTCCCCATACATTGATTTCTTTGTCCCGTTGAAGAACCATACCATCTTTAAATATTTCTCCTAATTTTAATCCCATAATAATCTTCCTTCCTTGCTTAGTTTTAAATAAATATATATTAAAAATACACCAAGCAAAATTACATATTCATCATCATTAATGGACAATACACTTTTTTTTATAAAAAACAAAGTGTATTATACAGTTAAAGTAAAGGGAGGAGAATAAGATATGTACATTGATTATAAAATTATAGAGACATCCGTTTTTCACGAATTTAAGCCATCTGAGCACTACTTTTATATTTTAATATTACGTGGTAATGGAGTGTGTAAATTACCGCACAATTCACTCACAATTAAGCCTCATGAATTAGTAGCTTTTCCACTAAATACACCTGCAGAATTCACATTCGAAACATCTGCTATGCTTGGCATTATGGAACTCCATGATACTGTAGCAACAAATCCATCAATCATCCATATTTCTCACCACAAAACGCAGCTAATCAGAGACTTATTCTATAAAGCTATTGACTTGTCAGAATGTAATGATGTTTATTATGAACCTGTGCGTTGCGCAATGGATATGCTGATTTTTGAAGCAATTCATGCTGAATTACATACCTCACTAAACACCAACCCTTGCGTACTACAGATGATTTATAACATTAACAAAAACTTTGCAGACATAAATTTTGATTTACACTCCGAAATTGAAAAAACCGGCTATAGCCTAAATCATTTTCGAAAGCTCTTTAAAAATTCAACTGGTATTCCACCAATAGAGTTTCTTAATCATAAGCGAATCGAATACGCCAAAGAACTTATTAAACACACCAAGATACCTCTCACGGTAAAAGAAATATCGATAAATTGTGGGTATAACGATGCCTATTATTTTTCCCGCCTTTTCAAAAAAATGGAAGGAATATCCCCTAAAGAATATATAAACCGTAATCACGATTGTTAAAGTAAAAAAACAAAAAAGGCGAGACCTCAGCCTCGCCTCAGACTGTAGGCAAACTATATTTCTTCACTTCCTAAATATCGGGATTATAATAAAATGGAGGAATAGATCCCAATTTATTCCATAAAACCAACAATTAAATTCCAATTGTTGTGATTTTTATAGCTTAAGTGGAGAGAAAAAATAAGCGCCGACAATAAGGTTGTAAAATACAATAAACGATTTTCAATGGCTGCCTGTGTATGCTTTATTCTTTTGACGACAATTACATCAACAGCTGCTATTCATCACTTCTGGGGAAGAGGTTTGAGTAGTTATTTCAATGCTACTGATGAGGAACAACAGTCGCTCACAGATCAGGGCCAGGCTATTATTTTTTCAGAGAGTGATGATTATTCAAAATATGCTATTACGGATAATGGAATTACTCTTACACCAGTAGCAATTGTGGCTGATGATAACAAGATTAATCTTGCAGTAAAATACTCAGGCATCTCTCTGATAACATGATACAAATTCTCATTATCTGTTGTATCCAGATTATCAGGGGTTGATAAGAATATAGGCAATCCATTTGTCATATTTGCCATGGCTTCTTTGAGCACCTTTAAATGCCTGGCATTTGACGCAGAATTCGAACCTGGAGTATCAAAAATAACAAATGGGTGTTGCGATTTTGCTAAAACTCCATTGGTAAATGGAATACTTACCTCTATAAGATCAGATACCTTTGGTTCATCCTCATCGTCTTCAAAATCATTTATGATACTTAATGCTTTATTGACTCTTGTAACAATGCTCTCATTCTTCACTTCTAAAAGAGCACTTTTTAATATTGTTGTGAGTTCGTTTTCTATATATGTTTCCGGAAATTCAGTAGTCTCACCATTTATCTGAACATCAATGTCATATGACAAATACTTGCATTTTACATTTGCTCTGTCAGCATATTTTGATCTTGAGATCTTATAAACTCTAGATGTTACTGTTTCAGTTCCACTAGGTAGTATTTCACTTCCGACCAGAGCGTTTATAAAAGTAGATTTTCCAGCACTATAATTACCCATTACACAAATAGGAACCACATCACTTGAAGCATCAGAAAACCTACTCAGATCCGCTTGAATCTTTTTTTGACTAACGCTCTGAACAATTAACGGACTCATTTCCTGAAAGAGTTTTTTAACCTCAGGAAGAATGTCTCTAGCATTCTTAAGATAGATTTTGGATTTCACTGGCTTTATTACATCTTTGAATTGCTCATCAGCACATACATTCCCTTTTCGTACTGCTGGTAAAGAGCTGTAGCATTGAGGTTAACACCGATGATGCTGTCCTCAGGTTTAACAGTGAGTGCCTCATAGGAGGAATTCATCTTCTCCATTGTTCTGGCCTCGACCTCAACATCCATTCCATACTTGGAATACATGATCTCCTTCACGCTGGAAGCAAGTTCCTCTTTGAATTGTTCAAAATCCATACATTTCCCTTTCTTCTTTGTTTTTTGACATAATAAAAGCGCCACCCCGGCAGGAATACCGGAAGCAGCGCTTCACAACAGTTATTCTTTTGCAAAAGAAAAACCAAAGAATGAATCGATTTTGTTCTCTCGTTCATTCCTTGGCTCATTATAATAATATCATGCCCAAAACTGCATGGAAACTACCATTTGGGTGTCATTTGGGTGACACTTGGGTGACATTTGGGGACGCTTTTTCAATTGGTAAATTATGCGCCAACCACATTAGTCATTTCTTCATTTGCATTTCTATCTTCAAAAAGCTTCCTGATCCGTTCTTCCTGCTCTTTTTCAGACTGCTTTTCTTCTTTCTCAAGAAGTGCTTCGTGAATAGTCTCAAGCTCTTTATCAATGCTGTCCATGAGCTTATCCCATTCCTTTATGCTCATCTCCTGGCTGCCTATCTGGATTTTGATCTCAGTTTCATTATTGATATGTAACCCCCCAGGGGGCTTGAAAGTCCCGGTCCTAACATGATAACCTTGGCTCTGAAGTGAGGTTTAAAAACTATGGAGAAAATAAATATAGCCGGACACGAACTTACCTCCGGCAAGACGATAAAAGATCATATACATGTCGGCGGAACTGAGATACACATTCCCCACATCATCATCTGCGGAGAAAAGCCGGGCAAAACCGTACTAGTTACAGCAGGTATCCATAATGCGGAATATGTCGGCATTCAGGCAGCTATTGAGCTCTCTAATGAGATTTCTCCCAAAGACCTTTCAGGAAATCTTATCATCATCCCATTAGCCAACAGGTCAGGTTTTGAAAACAGAACCATGTCCCTTGTTTATGAGGATGGCAAGAATCTCAACAGGGTCTTCCCGGGAGACAAGGATGGTTCAGCCGCCGATCGCCTGGCAAGCCTTCTGTTTGATGTTTTTATCAAAAACGCTGATGCTTACATTGACCTGCACAGCGGAGACGGATACGAGACTCTTATCCCCTACGCATACTACGTGGGAGCTTCTCCTGCCAGTGATATTGCAAAAAAGATGGTGGACTGCGTCAACGCCTCCTACTGCGTAAAGAGTACCTGCACCACCGAAGGCGCCTACAACACAGCCTCCATGGCCGGAATCCCCAGTGTTCTAATAGAGCGCGGTCAGTTAAGCCTGCTTCCAAAGGATGAGGTACAGGCAGACAAAGAGGATGTGCTGAACATTTTGAAATTCCTTGGTCTTATTGAAGGAGAGTACAAGACATATCCCAAGACAGAACTCAGAGAATTCAGTGATGACGCCCCATTCACCGGCTGCTGGTATCCGGAGAAAAAGGTGGGAGAGAAATTTTCAAAAGGTGATAAATTTGGTGAGATAAGGGATTACTTTGGAAGCCCCCTTCACACAGCCATTGCCGATACTGACGGAGTTCTGATCCACCAGTGCTCATCTCTTAGCATAATCAAGAATGGTCCCATGGTGACCTACGGAGTAATACAAAAACAGGATGCATGTTAAACGCATCCTGTTTTTGTATTACCTTTTAACGTATGTGAATGTTGAAGCTATCTCTTTGCTGTCATAGATTCCGGGAATTCCTTCCGCCAGCGGAGTTCTTGTAACGGCCATATACACACCCTTTTTCTCCACTGAGAAGAATATCCTGCCTTCCTCATCTGTGTTCAGGATTCTCTCAAAATACTCTTTTCCATCATAGAACACAACAACTACTGTGGATCCCCCAAGCGGGAATTTGTCGTGAATAAGCTTTAAATGAAGCACATCGGTGTCTGCTTCCCAGGGATCGGGAACGAAGCTTACTCTTGACTCATGGATAAAATCGGGAGTCCCCTTCTTATCTCCAACGGTTATGTTAGTCACATATATCTGAGGATAGTTCTTGGCATCAAGAATATCAGGATATGTCCTTCTGTCACCCTCGTAATACACGTCTTTTTCATCTCTTACATAATTGTTGTCATAGATACACATAAGGGTGTAAATGCCCTCAGAAACTGGCGTAAAGCGAAGCTCATAATAGTCTCCCTGCTCATCGCCCGGACCCTTAACCGGTGTTATTGCTATTCTGTTTCCTTTTTCATCTGTGGAGAAGGCTCTTATCTCATCAAGACGAAAGAATCCGTCCGGCCTCATGTGATGTCCCCACCTCATTATTCCGCAGACTTCTTCCCCCGGCTCATATACACTCTTGTCAGTGATTATCCAGGCTTCGTGGCCATATACCATCATATCTGTTGTATCAATTCCTCTTCTCATATCAAACTCCATTCCCTTTATTTTAAATCACTGCTTTCCGCGCCTTTACCAGAAACATCCTGTCGGGCATGTAAAACTGGTCTTTTTCGCCGTACAGTATATCTCCAACCCCAAGATCAGTAACTACATCTTCATAACCAATTCTCTCAAGAACCGCCTTATCCCACTCAGGTCTGTCCAAAGTACTTATAGATAACATGTGATAAATATCGTGGCACTCCTCTACCATGGCGTCGGTCACATTTTTGTGGGCAAGGTTCTGCATCTGATCATAGTGATGAAATCCCTTTGCATACTCCGCATCATACACAAGCAGCATTCCTCCCGGCTTTAACACTCTGTGCCACTCCATGTAGGCTTCCACCGGATGCGGAAGTGTCCAGACAAGATTTCTATTTATCACCAGGTCAAAAGAGCTATCGGCAAAATCCAGTTTTTCTGCGTCCATAACCATAAGGCGCGCCTTTGCTCCATGGCGCGAAAGCAGCTCTTTTCCCCTCTCTATCATCTCAGGCGTAAGATCCACCCCGGTCACGTCAAAATCGAAATCCGACAACACCATTTCGAAAAAGCCGGCTCCGCATCCAACATCCAGAACAGACAGCTTATCATCAGCTGAAAAGTGTCTTAAAAACTCCGCCTGCCACAGCTGTTTTTTCCTGCTGTGTATCTCCTCGTGTTTGTGCTCACTAAAGCTCTCCGCTCTCTTGGACCAGTAGGTCACAACTTTATCTTTGATATCTTCAGCTTCCTCCTCAAAAGGAATCTGCATAAGTTTAGTCATATTACTGCGTATACCTCAATTATTTTTCTAAAAGTTTGTTACTCAATAAGATTATCAAGCAGTTCTTTCGTGTACTCATGTTGTGGATTTCCAAGAACTTTACCGGTCTCTCCCTCTTCCACACACTCGCCGTTTTTCATTACCATTATCCTGTCGCACAGCATGCTCACCAGAGCAATGTCATGGGAAACAAATATGATCGACACCCCTTCTTTTTCCCTCAGCTGCTGCAAAAGAGCTACTACCTGGGCCTGAGTTGTAACATCCAGCGCACTTGTTGCCTCGTCGCACAAAAGAATACCGGCATCAGAACAAAGTGCCCTTGCAATTGACATTCGCTGGCACTGTCCTCCGGACATGTTGCCTGCCTTTTTCTCCAAAAGACTCTCATCAAGCCCGACAGCCTCAAGGATTCGTGACAGTTTTTCATGGCCACAGCCCTTTGCAGCTTCCACAACGGCTTTTTTCATCTTCATTCTTGGGTCAAAAGACATCTGGGCATCCTGAAATATCATCTGCAGAAAGGTTCCAGTAAAGGCCGGCGACTTACCTGTATACTCTGTTCCCTTATAATAAAGATTTCCACTATCAGGCTTTTCCAGGCAGCTGACATGACGAAGAAGAGTACTCTTTCCGCTTCCGCTCTCGCCTACGATTCCAAGAATCTCTCCATTTTTCAGGAAGAAACTCACATCCTTTAAAGCCTGTAATTTTTTACCTTTATCAACGTAGCTTTTATTTAGATTTTTTCCTTCTAAAATTATATCTGAATCCGGCATATCAGCTCACCTTCAGTCTTGGTACGGCTTTCAAGAGATTCTTTGTGTACTCGTTTTGTGGATTCTCCAGGATCTCTTTTGCAGGGCCATACTCAAGCATCCTGCCACTTTTCATGATTCCAATGTAATCAGCCATTTTAGATGCAATACCCAAATGGTGGGTAACCATCAAAATGGTAGTACCCTTTAGTTTGTTGATCTCAAGAAGCTGCTCCACAACCATCCCTGCTGTTTTAACATCCAGGGCGCTTGTAACTTCATCGCATAATAAAATCTCCGGCTCCAAGAGCATTGTTGTGGCAATGGCCATACGCTGATTCATGCCTCCTGACAACTCATAAGGCCTTGATGCAAGCGCTCTTTTAGCATCATTAAGTCCCAGGATTTGGAGTGTCTTCTCAACTTCATCTATTTTAAAGTCGATGTTATTACTTTTTAGCGCCTCCATTATCTGTGCCTTGTAAGTCCTTATGGGATTAAAAGATCCGCCGGGATTCTGAGGCACAATGCCAAGTAAAATGTCTTTTGGAGTCTCTATACTTCCGCATGTTTTAGTCACGCCCCCAAAGCCATGAATAGCCTTAAGAAGCGTAGATTTACCGCTTCCGCTCTCACCGACAATACAGACTCTTTTACCTGCTTCCACTTCAAAAGAGATATCATTTATAACACTCTCATCACCGTAGCCGGCAGAGAGATTGTTTATCCTAAGTATTGTATCCATGCTTAATCCTCATCTCTATATTCCATGACGCAGTCCCCAAGATAATTAAATACTATGATGGTGACTATGGTAGCAATTGCCGGATACAGCACAGCCCAAGGTGCTAACTGTATATATGCCCTGGACTCATTGATCATTGAGCCCCACTCAGCAGTGGGTGGCACAACTCCAAGCCCCAAAAAAGACAGGCCCGAAATACCTATCATTGTGGTTCCTATCTGTGTGAGGGCATTTGTAAGAAGTGGTGCTATTATATTGGGAAGTATGTGGGCCATCATTATAGCCGGCCCACTCTTTCCCGCCAGTTTTGCAGCTTGCACGTAGGGGCAATTCTTTATGGCGAAAGTATGACTCCGTGCAAGTCTGGCAAACCCGGTCCACATAGTTATTCCCAGCGCGATCATGGCGCTTGAAAGTCCTCCTCCAAGAATGCCCGCAACCGCGATGGCTACTACCATCTGAGGAAATGCCAGCATAATATCGGCAATCCTCATCATTAATTCATCCAGTATCCCGCCATAATATCCGCTAAGGATTCCAATAATGCTTCCCAGGATGAAAGAAATCGCAACCAGTATAAATGTAGCTGCTATAGTTGTCCTTGCTCCGTATAAAACTCTTGAAAACACGCATCTTCCCAGGTTATCTGTTCCAAACAGAAATTCCCCGGACGGAGCTGACCTTATGGCTGATGCGCTTGTTGCATATGGATCATTAGGTGCAATAACACTTGCGAAAAGAGCTATAAGCACCAAAAGCAGTGCAACACCTGCAGATATTATTACTTTTATTCTGTTAATCTTTTTCCGTTTATGGTTCATTAAAAAGACCTCGGATCCAAAAGCCTGTAGATAATATCAACTATCAGATTTATAACAACATAGATTGTTCCCATAATAAGCACAAAGCCCATGATCACAGGGTAGTCCCTGGCTGTTATGGAATCCATCACAAGTTTGCCGATACCCGGCCATCTGAAAATATTCTCAATAACAACGCTGCCTCCCATAAGGGTTCCGATCTGAAGGCCGATTATTGTAAGTATGTGTCCAAGGCTGTTTCTAAGGACATTGTTGATAAGAATAAATCTGCCCTTTATCTTTCTGGACTTCATTCCCACAACATACTCTTCCCCAAGCTGATCCAGGAGTTCGCTCCTTATCTGCCTTGTAAACCTGCCTGCCATGGGTATTGCCAGAGAAAGTGCAGGGAGCATAAGTCCTTTGATGCTTCCATCTGCAATTACGGGAAAGACCTTGATATGTATGCAAAACAGATACATCAAAAGTACTGATATCAGGAAATTCGGAAGAGAATTGCCTATAAATGAAATGAGTCTGACTATATGGTCTACCAGTTTTCCTTTTTTGACCGCTGACACTATTCCCAGTGGAAAAGAGATTATAAGCGCCAAAAGCAGACTGGTTAAAGCCAGTCCACATGTGTTCTTAAGCCCTTTTATCAGTTTTGGCGCGACCGGAAGATCATCCTTAAAGGAAACGCCAAAATCTCCTCTAAGAACATTCGAAAGCCACTCCGCGTACCTAACGATAAAGGGGCGGAGGAGGCCAAGCCTCTCCCGCTCCGCTTGCAGTATTTCTTTTGTGACCACCACACCCTGGGAGGTGAGTCTCTTTTCCGCAGGGTCACCGGGAGCCAGATACATTATGCCAAACACAAGAAAGCTCAGCACTAAAAGTATCAGGGCAAGTCCCAGGATCCTTTTAAGTATTTGTTTAGCCATTAATATCAGTCTCTGCGTCTATTCCATAGAAATCGAAAGGAACATACTCGGCAAATCCGCTTACGCCCTTACGAAGAACTGTAGTGTTATTGAAAAGTCCAACATATCCAAATGCATTGTCATCTATAGCAATCTGAACGATCTTGTTGGCAAGCTCTGCTCTCTTTGCAGTATCTGTCTCAATTCTGAGCTGCTCAATCATGCTCTGGCATTCAGCACTCTCAAATCCACCTACATTGTAGTAAGCTCCGTCTGCAAGAGTTGAGTCGATGAAGTAAAGAGGATCACCTGACTTATCAGCGATCATGCAGTAAAGAGCAAGATCAAAGTCAGCGTTTGCAATGTAAGTAGCATCCGGATCTTCCTCAACTCTAAGTGTTGAATCAATACCAACAGCCTTAAGCTGCTCCTGGATTAGGATTGCAAGAGTATCAAGCGATCTTGCTGCATAGTATGCAATGCTGATGCTGAGCTTATTACCATCCTTCTCGTAGATGCCGTCAGCTCCAAGTGTATAACCATCGGCCTCCAAAAGCTCTTTTGCCTTGGCAGTATCTACTGCAGGAACATTTACCTTGCCATAAGCAGCTGATGTTGAGAATGGTCCAACTGCTGCAGATACTGTACCTGAAAGGTACTCTGCAATCTTGTCCTTATCAACAGTGAGATTGATCGCTTCTCTCACAGAATCATCAAGTGTATTCTCATTGAGAATGTAGTACTGAAGACGTGCACCTGGAATTGAAACTACATCGTACAGATCAGGGCTCTGGTTATAAACCTCAAGAGCTGCTGATGAAACGCTGTTGTAGCAGTCGATCTCGCCGCTCTGCATAGCAAGGAGCTTGGGATCATCCTCCTGCATGTAGTAGAATACAGCGCCGTCGAGCTTGACATCACCGCCCCAGTAGTTCTCATTCTTTACAACCGTAACATCACCCTCAGGTATAAACTCTTTTACAACAAACGGGCCTGTGCATACAGGCGCATTGTCAAAATCTGTTGTTGAATCAAGATCTATCATTCCGCACTCAGGGCTTGCCAGATCGTTCTTAAGAGTTGGATAAACTTCCTTTGTATCGATAACGATTGTCTTGTCATCTGTAGCAGTCATTTCAAAATCGCCAAGATAAGCAAATCTACTGTTCTCTGCAGCAAGACGCTGAAGGTTTCTGATGACCATATCAGCTGTCAGAGGGTTCCCATTTGAGAACTGAACTCCATCATTAAGTGTAATAGTCCATGTGGTGCCATCAGAAACTGCATCATTAGCAAGGCATGGAACAGCACTCATGGTCTCGTCGAGCTTAAACAGTGCTTCTGAAACACCATAAATTGATGTGTACCATCCGTAGTACTCCTTATGTACATCAAGACTTGGATAAGCAAAAGATGCTGCAGTGTGAAGAATCTTTTCACCTGTAGCTGTAGACTGACTTGCGTCAGCTGTCTGATCATCAGATGTTGTCGCCTGTGTTTCAGTAGTTGTCTCAGTTTCTGCTGCCCCAGTTTCTGTTGTCTGTGTGTTTGCACCTGAACCACAAGCTACCATTGATAATGTCATGGTTGCAGCAAGAAGCGCTGCTAAAAACTTTTTCTTCATAATATAGTATCCTCCATTGTGCCTGAATTACCTCACACAAATGAAAGGATAACATTGTCAAATCCGCCCCACAAGCCCCCTGGGGGGTTATCGCTACGCTGATTATAGTTTTTTAACTTGATTTTGAGAAGAAAAAGTATCATACTCATTTCCTAGCATCAATAAGATGGAGGGATAAATATGGATACAATTCAGATTCTTAGAGATCTTTTTATAATTATCGTCATGGCAAAGTTATTCGGACTGATAGCCAGAAGACTTCATGCGCCACAGGTTGCCGGTGAGATCATCGCAGGTCTTCTCATAGGTCCAACACTGCTTAATCTTGTTAATCCCAGTGATTTCCTGTCTGGCATGGCCGAAATCGGTGTGATCCTTCTGATGTTCAGCGCCGGCCTGGAAACAGATATCGACAAACTCAAAAAATCCGGCCTGAAGGCAACAATCCTTGCATGCACCGGTGTTGGAGTTCCGCTGGTTCTTGGAACGCTCCTGTACATGGCTTTCTATGGCGTTGCAACTCCCGGATCAACCGAGTTCATAAAAGCACTCTTTATAGGAACTATTCTTACAGCTACTTCCGTGAGCATAACAGTTCAGGTTCTAAAGGAACTTGGAAAGATTTCTACAGAAGTGGGAACAACGATCATGAGCGCCGCAATCATCGATGATGTAATAGGAATCGTGGTTCTTACAGCTGTTCTTGGTCTGAAAGATCCAAATGCCAATCTTGCAGCTGTTTGCTTAAAGACCGTAGCCTTCTTTGCCCTTTCGGTTGTTGTGGGAATGATCATATTTAAGATAATGTCAAAAGCAGAAGCAAAATGGCCTCATACCAGAAGAATCCCGATCATGGGACTGGCACTTGCCTTTGCGATGTCTTATGTTGCAGATAAGTACTTTGGAGTAGCTGATATCACCGGAGCCTATGTCGCAGGTATTATTCTCAGCTCCCTGGACAACTCCGAGTATATAGACAGAAAGATGGACATAAATTCATATATGTTATTCGGCCCCGTATTCTTTGCAAGTGTAGGACTTCAGACAAACCTAAGGTCTGTTGACATGACAATCCTTGCATTCTCGGCAGCATTTGTTGTAGTTGGACTCCTCGGAAAGGTTGTAGGCTGTGGCATCGTTGCAAAGCTCCTTAAGTACAACACCTCTGACTCGTTAAAGATTGGTGTTGGTATGATGACCAGAGGCGAAGTTGCACTTATCGTAGCTCAAAGAGGTTTAAAAGCTGGTATCGTTGACAGCAGATACTTTACCGCAGTAATCCTGTTGATAATATTAAGCTCAATTCTGACACCTATAATATTGAAGGCTATATATGCCTCAGATGACAAAGCTAATTCTCCTGCTTAAGTTAATCGACTGTAGAACTGATAATGTACTAAAATAAAAAGGTCCGCTTTCTATTAAGAAAACGGGCCGTTTAATTTCAGTTTTAACAAGCAATGCTAAAAGCATCCCCACACATCATATCTTTTATCATACTGGCAAATATCTACATCCATATCAGCAATCTCATCAGCATACAGCCGAATAAGATCACTAAGGGTCCTACGAAAAGCCATATTACTTGTCCTTACCTTCAATCCAATAATTTACCAAATGCAAAATGGTATTTATTGTAATGCTATCGAATCTTTAAATTCCGGTTTATTCTTCCATCAAGGATTATGTATTACATTTCTCTTTCCACTATTGGCAGTTCCTCTTACTTCTTCGTGGTAAAAGTAATCTACGATTGTTGGATGTCCTTTCTCTACTCTCTCATACGGAGTTTCATTATCAACAAACCTGCAATCATACTTTTTAGCCAGCTCTTCTGCTTTCTTTTCCAACGCTTCAAAATAGCTGCGGTTCTTTTTATTATAAATTTCGTCATACAGCGGCACCAGATCCGGATGTTTATCAGAAATGTATTTCATGATATCTGCCTTAAAACCTCCGCGAAGATTCAGATTCTCAAGCCATACAAGGTCACACTGATCTTTTGTCCTGTCTATGATTGCCTCTATATCCGTAATCCCCGGGAACACGGGTGAAATGAAGCAAATTGTACGAATGCCTGCCGCATATACCTCTTTCATTGCAGCAAGCCTTCTTTCTATGCTTACTGCCGCATCCATATCATCTTTAAACTCTTCATC
>NZ_JNKH01000055.1:0-20286 GCF_000701985.1 Butyrivibrio sp. WCE2006
CGGATTCGATATCAATAAACTGCATCACAAGATCATGGCCGGCCGAACAGGAACTCATCTTTTTGAGCTAAAGAAAACGGCATAATTTTTGATCCTTAAAAATCAAACTCCTGTATCTGATCCGAAGATATCTTCGGACTATTAAGTCACTCTAAAAATATGAGATATGAGCAGAAAGCAGATATAAGTACCGATTTTTAGGCCTGAAAAAGGGCCATCGCCCAGATGATTTAATCATCTAATGCGACAGCCCCTTAGCATTCAAAACAAAACAGTTTGTTTGATGAGGTTAATTATGAATACAGAATACAAGGATAGAAATCTGATAACCATATTTACCAAGGGAGATATTTTTTCGAAGCTTTCTTATATCATCTGTGGAGCAGCTAATATCCGATATGGACAGATAATAAAGGGACTTTTGTTTTTCTTACTTGAAATCTCTTACATAGTTTTTATGGTAGTTAAGGGCGGTGGTCTTATCCATGACCTTACAACTCTGGGTGACAACGTTCAGGGAATGGCTTTTAATGAAACACTCGGAATTTATGAGATGCAACAGGGCGATAATTCAATGCTTATTTTGTTATACGGTGTTGTTGCAATAGTAATAACGATTGCTTTTATATCTATCTGGCTTTTCTCAATCTTTTCAGGAGAGAATGCAAGAAAAAGATATGCTACCGGCCATCACGTTAACAATTTCTTTGAAGACGTGAAGAGCCTTACAAATGAGAATGTTCGTTTCCTACTTCTTTCAGTACCTGTTGTAGGACTTTCAATATTTACAGTAATGCCTCTTATCTACATGATACTTATGGCATTCACAAACTACGATTCAGAGCATCAGCCGCCCGGAAACCTTTTTGACTGGGTTGGTATGACAAACTTTACAACACTTCTTGCTACAGGAGACAGACTTAAATCAACATTCTGGCCTGTGCTTGGATGGACACTTGTTTGGGGATTTTTTGCTACCTTTACCTGCTATTTTGGCGGAATGATCCTTGCAATGATCATCAATTCAAAGGGAATCAAAGGAAAGAAATTCTGGAGAACAATATTTGTTTTCACAATGGCTATTCCTGCATTTATTTCCCTTCGTGTAGTTGCTACCATGCTTGGAGAAAGAGGAATATTCAATGTTCTTCTTCAGCAGTGGGGATTTGTTGAAAAAGCGCTTCCGTTCTTATCAAATGCAACCTGGGCGAGAGTTTCGGTTATTGTCGTTAACTTCTGGATAGGTGTACCTGTAACCATGCTTATGGTCAGCGGAATACTTATGAATATCCCGGGCGAATTATATGAAAGTGCAAAAATCGATGGTGCCGGACCATTTACCACATTTAGAAAGATCACTTTCCCTTACATGTGGTTTGTAACAACACCATATTTGATTTCAAACCTGATCAGTAACTTTAACAACTTTAATACGATCTACTTCCTGACAGCAGGTGAGCCTCATACTCTTGATTATTACAAGGGAGCAGGAAAGACAGATCTGCTTGTAACATGGCTTTACAAATTAACAAAGGACAGCAATGACTATAACCTTGCAGCAACAATAGGTATTCTCATATTTATTCTGTCCGCAACATTTACACTTATATCATTTTCCAGATCTAATGCTATGAAGAATGAGGAGGGATTCCAGTAATGAAAAAAATAGTTATAGGACTGAATCTTACATATTACTTTAGAGCATTATGCGGCATAATCGTAGGCTTTATAAGTCTTTTCCTTCCTTTCATATCAAAGGACGGCAACAGAAGATCTCTCATCGGCACAGCCTTTGATCTTGCTTCAGCAACCGAGAAATCTTCAATTACATTCTTTATTTATGTAGTTGTAGCTCTGACTATAGTTTCATTTGCACTTGGTGTTTTCAGTTATGTAAAAACATCAGTAACAGGAATGAAAATCTGGCAGTGCATACAGGCTATAAATACTGCTTTTTGGACTTTTACACTTTTTGCATCAAAGAACATCCTTGAAAAAGCAGGATTACAGAGTGGTTTTTATGTAAAGAACATGGGAATCGGTTTCTGGATCGGCATCATTGCTGCATATTTCACACTGGTTAACATTATGAAGGTTACTCAGACAAACAGAGGTTATATCATCCTTACTATACTTGGTGTTATCTGGATGTTCCCTATTGTCTGGATACTTCTTACCGCACTTCGTGCTGAGCAGGGATACTATGTTGGTTATTTCTTCCCTAAGAAGCTCACACTTCAGAATTTTGTTAATCTTTTCAGTAATGACAGCGTGCTTCCATTCAGAAAATGGTGGCTCAACACCTTCATTGTTTCAATCTGCAGCAGTGTAATTAACACAATGATCATTCTTGCAACAGCGTTTACACTCAGTAGAACAAGATTCAATGGTAGAAAAGGATTTATGAACATACTTATGATTATCGGTATGTTCCCCGGATTCATGTCACTTATTGCTGTTTACAACATTTTGAAGGGACTTGGACTTAACCAGTCAATTGTAGCCCTGATCGTTGTAGGAGCTGCCGGAGCTGCTATGGGTTACCATGTCAGCAAAGGTTTCTTTGACACAATCCCGAAGGCTGTTGATGAAGCGGCAATTATCGATGGCGCTTCCAGACTTCAGATTTTTACACACATCACACTGCCTTTATCAAAATCCATAATCGTATACACAGTGCTTGGTAACTTTCTTGGCGCTTGGTCTGATTATATCTTCCCCAGCATGCTGTTCGGAGATAAGCAGAGCTCATATACGGTTGCAGTAGGTTTGTATTGGCTGACTGACTTTAGAAGAATTGATACATATTATACACAGTTCGCAGCAGGTGCTGTTGTCGTAGCTGTTCCTATCGTGATCCTTTTCGTATGGCTTCAGAGATTTTACGTTGAAGGACTTTCAGGATCCGTTAAGGGTTAAGTACTACTACTATAAGGGGCAAATTTATTTGCCCCTTATATCATAGGTTTATTTAAGAGGATTAATATGAAAAACTGGCTTGAAAGTGTATACAGTGACGGAACCCGTGGATTTGTGAGTAATCCAAATCCTGAACTTGGAGATAAGGTTAACGTCAGATTAAGAGTATTAGAAGGTGCTCCTGTAGTTGATGTCATGATAAGGCAGATGGTAAACGGAGCAGAGAGATATATCCCCATGGATCTTGCATATACTGAGGGTGGATTATCTTATTATGAAGCAGAAATTACTATAAATGAGCCCCGCGTGAGCTATTTATTTGCAATAACAACTAAAGAAAACTTTTATTTTTACAATCAGGAAGGAATTACAACATATGTTCCTGATTATAAGCATGATTTTGTACTTCTATCAGATTATGTGCAGCCTGACTGGGTAAAGGGTGCGGTATTTTATCAGATTTTCCCTGAAAGATTCTGCAACGGAGATAAGACAAATGATGTGGAGTCGGGAGAGTACGAGTATCAGGGAAGAAAGCCCATTAAGGTTGATGATTGGAATAGCGATCCTATCCCAGGTGAAATAAGTGCCGGTATGGATTTCTTTGGCGGAGATCTTACAGGAATAATTGATAAGATTCCTTACCTTAAGGATCTTGGAATCTCTGCGGTTTACCTTAATCCCATTTTTTCAGCCTACTCAAGTCATAAATATGACTGCATTGATTATTTCCATGTGGACGAGCATTTTGGTGGAGATGAGGCTCTGGCTAAGCTGTCAGAAGCTTTGCATGAAAACGGCATAAAGCTGGTTCTTGATATCTCCATAAATCACACCGGAATAGAGCATAACTGGGTACATGAAGGAAAACCCTACTATTTTAGGAAGGAAGACGGTTCACTCATGGGCTGGGCAGGATTTTCAACGCTTCCGGTTCTTGATTACAGAAATGAAGAGCTTAGAAATGTCATTTACCGTGACGAGAATTCTGTATTGAAAAAATGGCTTAAGCCTCCATATAATATTGACGGTTGGCGCTTTGATGTGGCTGATGTTCTTGCGCGAAATGATGATGTTCAGCTGGCTGCTGAAGTGTGGAGAGAGGTTTGTGATTCTATAAGAGAGGTCAAAAAAGATGCCATAATAATCGGCGAGCATTGGGCAGATTGTTCCGAGTATCTTCAGGGTAATCTTTGGAATACTCCGATGAATTACTTCGGATATGGCCGTATTGTAAGACAGTTTGCGGGATTGCCGGATCTTTTCCTTATGAGAACAGAGGCTTTCAACAAGGTTAAATACGATATGACCGCTGAGGATGTGGTTAAGAGAACAGATTCACACTATAGCGTGTTGCCCCAGGTTATTGCAGATTGTCAGATGAATCTTTTTGACAGTCATGATGTACCAAGGGTTCACAACCACGACAACATAACTTTTGATAAGTGGAAGAGCGTTGCTTTGTCGCAGCTTCTCTGGACAGGAATTCCCTGCATTTACTATGGGGATGAGCTTGCAATTGAAGGTTATACTGAGCACGACGCAGGCTTCAGATATCCGATGCCCTGGAATAAGGAAAATGAAAATAGAGATAAGCACCTTGCTGTCTATAAAAAGATAATATCACTTAGACGAAATAACCCTGCTTTTTCGGAGGGCGGACGAAAGGTTCTCTATGCAGATGGCAGAATCCTCGCTGTTTCAAGATTCATGGACGGTGAGAAATATGTAGGCATCATATCAATGGAAGAGAATGAGCGTGAAATAGAGCTCCCTCTTTGGATTATCGGTGCTAAGGCTCTTGCTGATGTAACAGATGAGTTTGGAGAGAATATAGATGCAAAAGAAAAGGATGGAAACCTTGTTGTGAAGGTTCCCGGATGTGCATCATATCTATTCAGGGTATAAAAATTCGCATAAGCAAAATAGATGGAAAACAGGAGAATGGGAATGATTATTGGAGAAAAATATCGAATTAGCATTATGACAGACAGGCTAATAAGACTGGAATACGCAGAAAACGGGGTTTTCGAGGATAGATTATCTAAGACTGTGGTAAACAGAAATTTTCCCGAAGTTCGCTACAGTGAGAAAAAGACAGAGACCGGAATAGAAATAGAGACAGATAGCCTCATAATTAGATATGATGAGCAGCCATTTTCCACTGATGGACTTAGCATAGAGCTTAAAGATTCAGGAAATGTATGGCATTACAGCATCACATACGGTAACTCTGATAAAAACCTGTTCGGAACTGCAAGAACTCTTGATGGATGTGACGGTGGACTGTGGCTTGAGGAAGGAATTTTTGGAAGAAGAGGCTTTGCTGTTATGAACGATAGTGCAAGCCCTGTCGTAGTTTCTTCCGGTGATGGAACACCGGGCAGCTATGAGTATGCATATAGAGAAACAGAAGGAATAGATATCTATTTCTTTGGCTATGGCAAAGATTTCTTTGGCGGACTTAAAGCATTTTATTCTCTTTGCGGAAAAACACCTCTGATTCCAAGATATGCTCTTGGTAACTGGTGGAGCAGATACTTCAGATATACTGAGGAGTCCTATAAAGAGGTAGTAGATAAGTTCGAAGAACTTGAGATACCGCTTTCTGTTGCAGTAATAGATATGGACTGGCATGTGACTGATGTTGATCCCAAGTATGGAACAGGCTGGACAGGATATTCCTGGAATAAAGAGCTTTTCCCTGATCCTGCAAGATTCCTCTCAATGCTTCATGAACGCGGACTTGCCACAACATTAAATCTTCATCCTGCTGATGGTATAAGAGCCTTTGAGGATATGTACGAAGAAATGGCAAAGCAGCTTGGAGTTGATCCTTCCTCTGAGAGACCTCTGGAATTTGATTTTTCAGATCCTGAATACAGAAAAGCTTATTTTGATGTGGTGATGCATCCTTATGAAAAGGAAGGCGTTGATTTCTGGTGGATTGACTGGCAACAGGGAACTGGTAAAGGCGCTGATAGCGTTGATCCGCTTTTCCTCTTAAATCATTATCACTATCATGATCAGGAAGGCAGAAACAGAAGACCCATGATCTTTTCAAGATATGCGGGCCCCGGAAGCCACAGATATCCTGTTGGATTCTCCGGAGATACTGTTATGACATGGAAGAGTCTTAATTTCCAGCCATATTTCACCAGCACTGCCAGCAACATTGGTTATGGCTTCTGGAGCCATGATATCGGTGGACATATGATGGGAGATAAGGATAATGAGAGACTTATCAGATGGATACAGTATGGTGTATTTTCTCCTGTAATGCGCCTTCACAGTAGCAGCAGTCCATTCCTTAATAAGGAGCCATGGGTAATAGAAGAGCCTTATCACAGCATCATGGGAAATTACATGAGACTAAGGCACAGACTTCTTCCATATCTGTACACTGAAAGTTACAGAGCTTATGATGAGGACAGACCGCTGATAAGACCTATGTATTACTTGCTCCCTGAGGATGAAAGAGCTTACAAGGTCCCCACAGAATACGGTTTTGGTGAGAAGCTCATTGTAGGTGCGATTACCAGTCCTATCGACAAATTCTTGCAGATGTCAGCAGTAAATATGCTTTTACCTGAGGGCAGATGGTATGACATTTTCTCAGGAAGAATCTATAAGGGCGGCAAAATGAGAAAGCTCTACAGAAGACTTACAGATATCCCGGTTCTTATAGGCGAGGGCGGTATAGTTCCCATGTCCCTTGAAGATAAGAAGAACGGTGTCGAGAATCCCGCATCATTAAGACTTTGCATCGGCGCAGGCAAAAACGGATCCTATACAATGTATGAGGATGACGGCATAAGCATGGAGTACAAAGATGGTAAATTCGTTAAGACCACATTTGATATGACATGTTCAGAGAATTCTGAAGGAAAAGATATTTCTGTAAGAATATCCCCTGCTGAAGGAGAACTCTCACTTGTAAAGGATAAGAGAACTTACGAAATATGCCTCTATGGTGTAGAGCCTTGCGAGGATAAAGTGACAGTTTGCACCGGCTCCAATGAGGACATTAGCAGTAATGCAAAATATGATTCTGCTAAGAAGATACTTACTGTCTATGTAGGTGAAGTTGAGACCAAAGAAGGTGCTGGGGTAACAATATCCGGCATTAAACTTTCATCAAATGACCATAAAAAGCAGGTATTTGATATAGTTGAATTTGCCTGGATAGAGATCATTACTAAGGATAAGATAAACGATGCCCTTAACAGATACGATGACGAGGGCTTCCTTACCTGGCTTAATGAAGCTGACATCTCAGAAACTCTTAAGGATGCAATAAGAGAAATATATTAATTTTTATCAGAGCGTAGGAATGATGTTTCCTACGCTCGTTTTATTTTTAGCTGAAAAAAGGCTCATTCTGTGGAGAGAGAAAGCAAAGGGCCAATCCTTGGCTTGCCGAAAAACGCAGAAATTGCTTATTATAGTTGTAAATAGCTTTATTACAAGAATATATTTCTGACGAATGGAAGGGGGGCTGGAATGAAAAACAGATTTATGAAGAAAATGGTGTCTATTATTGTAGGAATGTCACTGGCAACATCGCTTCTTGGCTGTGATACAGCTTCTAAAGATTCACCTGAAGATATTGAAAGAGCTAAATCCATAGCTCTTATGGGATACGAGCATGCTAAAGGCAGTTCCAGTATGGCAGGTGATTGTCATTTTGAGATGCTTATGAAGGATAAAGAGGGAATATGGACTATCACAACCTATGAAAGAGATAGTTATGAGGAACCGGTCATCGCTACTACCTACTCGGTGCGTGCTGCAAAGCTTATCGAATTTGATGCTTTCATAAAAGAAAGTGGCGTTTTGGAATTGGCAGAGAGGGAAGACAGCAATGATTTCATTACAGATTACTCACCATGGTATTACACAATCAGAATAGATGATCAGACCACAGGAGATAGCAACTCTGCGAGGTATAACATTGAAGAGTATAAAGAGTATTCTGATGAGGATTATGACTTGCTAAAGGAGTTGGATGAGAAGTTTTCTGACCTATACGGTAAGAAGATTTCTGAGAAAAAAGAGGAGAGATAATGATATAATACATCTATTCAAAGAACAAAATTAAATGTACTCAGTCTGGCAGCACAATTTAGGCAGACAATCAGCACATATGACTAAAACGGGGTGAAACCGAAATGGAAATAGACTTAAAAAAACTTGAAGAGAAATACTCAAAGAATAAGCCAACTTTTTCGCTTAAAGAGTTATTACTATGCATAGCTCTAGTCGTGGCAGGATGTGTTGTTTTTTTGGCTATGCCTGATGAAATGGGTATTATAGGTTGGATATTGTTTACTATAGGTGCGTTTCTGAATGTAGTCGGAATATTTAGGCTGGCTGCAATGGTTCCGGAGCAGAAAAGTGAGCGGGAGAGGAAAGTAGCCACGCTGATATCAGTGGTTGTTGCAGCTTTGGCACAGTTTCTTGGATTGCTGTATCTGTACAACAGCGATGGAACAGGAAAAAGCATTGCTATTGCTACTCTTTCTTTATGTATCAGTCTTGGGCTGATAATATATGCGGTTGATTTTGACGATTCGAAAATGAAACCAAAGATAAAAATTATATGCAAAATTATTACTGTTTTGCTTATTGCAATAATCATATTTCTTATTATCAGAGATGATTTCTCTGATTCCAGTGTTTACGTAGGAACAATATTGCTAATAGAAGCAATAATTACCGGCAAAACAGGATTTAAATCCAAAAACTAAGGCAAGTGTAAGAAGGAGACAGCGATGCCGGTATACAGACTTGATGATAATATTATAGCCTTTCCTGACCCTACTCTTGCAAATGATGATGGGCTTCTTGCAGTCGGAGGTGATCTCAGTGCAGATCGCCTTCTTTTGGCATACAGCAACGGCATTTTTCCATGGTACGAAGAGGGAGAACCGCTTATGTGGTGGTGCCCAAAAGATAGGTTTATCATAAAGCCTTCAGAAATCCATGTATCACATTCTATGAAAAAGTTCATCAGAAAGCATCATATCAGTTTCATGCTTAATAGGGATTTTTCTGATACAATGCACAGATGCAGGATTAAAAGAGAGCATAAGCAAGGGACCTGGATAACAGATGATATGGAAAGGGCATACAAGAGACTATACGATAAGGGCTTTGCTATCAGTCTTGATGCCTATATAGAGGATAAACTAGCCGGTGGACTGTATGGGGTAAGTATTGGAAGATGCTTTTTTGGAGAAAGTATGTATACTGAGATTGAAAATGGATCGAAACTTGCGCTTATTGCTCTTTCACATATTCTTGAGAAGAATGGATATGTTATGATAGATTGCCAATTTCATACAGACCATTTGGAAAGTATGGGAGGAGTATCCATCTCGTATGGGGAATATATGGATATCATCAGAGAAGGCACAAAATTTAATGACTAAACAGGTGCATTCCATGTGTACCAAGAGGATGAGAAAAGTAAATGAACAGCTACAAAATAATGATTGTTGAGGATGACATAAATATCGGGGATATGCTTCAGGAGGCTCTTGAGGCTGAAGAATACATAGTGAGCAGGGCTTATTCAGGAACAGAAGCGATTATGCTCCTGGAGAGGGAAAAGCCGGACCTCGTTCTTCTTGATCTGATGCTTCCGGGGATGACAGGAGACGAACTCATAACCAGATTGAATGGCATTTTGACTATTGTTATGAGTGCCAAATCTGATCTTGAAAGTAAAATAGAGCTTTTGCATAAAGGTGCAAGCGACTATATAACCAAACCTTTTGCGATAGCAGAGCTTCTTGCCAGAGTTGAAGCCCAGCTCAGGCTGGCCAATCCTGTTGGTGCTACAAGGCAGAGCTCTACGGATGCGAACATTGTCACAGCCGGAAATATAAAATTGGATTCAAGTCTTGGTATCGTTACAATCGGAGATAAGGAAACGAATCTCACGAGGACAGAGGCTGCGATATTGAATATACTTATGCTTAATCCAAACAGACCAATTGGGAGAAGTACCATTCTGGACAGAATAAGCGAAGACACTCCGGATTGTACGGAGCGCTCATTGAAGCAGCATATCAGTAACGTCAGAAAGAAGCTTTCACAGCTTGATAACATTGATCATATAGAAGCAATTTACGGAATAGGATTTCAGTTTAATGAATCTTGACCAAATCTTGACGTTCTTTATACCACTTTCTTGACCGGAAGGTGGTATTTTTAATTTCGCAGGGGATTTATATGACTTCTTGTGGGCAAAAGCGGAAAATGCCCACAAGAATCCTTCCTTTGGCAGGACACGCCCCTCGCTTCGCGAGGACCTGGTCCAATACAATTATTGTTTTTCTGAGGAAAAACAATAATCTATGATATTAAAAATGCTCCGCTTTGGATGCGCATGATAATTATAGAATGGAAAGGGAGAAAACAATGGAATACGTTTTTAAAGCAAATAATATCAGTAAAAGATATGGAAAGTTTACAGCGCTTTCTCAGGTAAACATGGAAATCCCTAAGGGTGCAATATATGGTTTCGTCGGAAAAAACGGCGCAGGTAAGACAACTCTTATAAGAATAATGTGCGGACTTCAGAAGCAGACAGAAGGTTTTTATGAGCTTATGGGAAAATCCGGTGATGATAAGGACATCGTAAAGGCAAGACGCAGAATGGGAGCTGTTGTAGAATCACCTGCAATCTATAAGGATATGACGGCAAGAGATAACCTAATTCAGCAGTGCCTCATGCTTGGTCTTCCGGATTTTGACTGCGTAGATGAGATACTTGAGCTTGTGGGCCTTGCTGATACAGGAAAAAAGAAGGCAAGAAACTTTTCACTTGGAATGCGCCAGAGGCTTGGAATCGGAGTTGCCCTTTGCGGAAGTCCTGATTTTATTATTCTGGATGAACCCATAAACGGTCTTGACCCTCAGGGAATCATCGAAGTGAGAGAACTTATCCTAAAGCTGAATAAAGAAAGAGGAATCACCTTCCTTATTTCAAGCCACATTCTTGATGAACTTGCGAAGGTTGCTACAAATTACGGCTTTATCGATAAGGGACATATTGTACGTCAGATGACAAGCAAGGAGCTTAGAGATGAGTGCCGAAAGGCAGTTCGTATGAAGGTAAGTAATGTTGAACTTCTTACAAAGGTAATGGAGGAAAAAGGTATAGATTATAAGATTCTTGATACCAATACAGCAGATGTCTATGCGGATGTTGTTTTCTCTGATATTGCTAAGGATTTTGAAAAGGTAGGCTGCTCGATCATAACCATGGAAGAACGTGATGAGAGTCTTGAAGCATTTTATCTTTCTTTATTAGGAGGCAGTGATAATGTTCAGAAATCTGTATGCTGATACGAGAAATGTCCTGTTTAGCCGCGGATTTCATACAGGAATTCTGGCTGTTATAGTCTATCAGCTGTTCTATCTGGTTTGTGTGAGCCTGATTTATTATTTTCTAAAAGACACAGTGGCAGCTGAGGATGTTGCCTTTGTTTTCCCTTCTATGGCTGCATTTCTTGTTACCGCTTCAACTCTTTATCTGACTGACAGAGAATTTTCAGATGGTTGTATCAGGAACAAGCTGATCTCCGGTGTGAAAAGATCAGATGCTTTTTTATCAGCAGTGTGTACAGGAATGATGCAGGGAGCGATATATGCTTTTGTCGCTGCAGCCCTTTCAACAGTTGTTGCAGTGATGTTTACAGGCGGATTTGTTACCTTTTCTGTTAATGAGATTGCAGACTATTGGCTGATTTTAACCCTGGCATGTATGGCAGTTGGTGCATTTTCAACGAGTCTTATCATGATGCTTGGTGGAAGCAAGGCTTCTTACGTTGTGGGACTTGCCATAGCTTTTGCATTAAAAGTATATGACACGTTTATACTTGATAAACTTTATCCGGAAAAAGGGTTCTGTCAGCTCTCCGGCTTCAAGCTTTTGATGTACAGATTTATTGACAGATTCATTCCCTATTCTTATTTTTCAACGGTTCCGCATTATGACATGGGAAGCTACGTTATTGGATGTGCAGGAATGATCCTGATTTCAGTAGTAGCGGGGCTTTTGGTTTTTAACAGAAAACAGATTAAGTGACAATTTGGAGAAATAATATGATCAATTTATATAAAGCTAATATGCAGAGAATATTTAAAAATATACTTTTTATTGGTGGTCTGATTATAGCCTTTATTGCAACTTATGCTTTTACAGCAAATATTCTTCATATGACAGGAAGATTTGAAAAAATGGGTTGCGACGGCAGAATGTTCTTTATCAGCATTGCCATGATGGGCTTTTTTACAATCTTTGTTCCGGTATTTACACATATAGAATATTCGGACGGAGTTATAAGAAATAAGATTATTGCCGGTTATTCCCAGAAGGAAGTCTATTTTAGCCACATGCTCTCTCATTTTTCAGCACTGGGAATAATGATTGTCTGCCACATGATTGCCGGCTTTATCGGTGGTGTAAACATTTCGGGACAACTCCTTTTACGTTATCTTATCCTGTTCCTTGCACTTTGCGGATACATTTCAGTGCTTCTTATCCTGGCTATGAGAATAAAAAGGATGGTTCTTCTTGCAGTATTAACCTTTCTTGTACTGCAGATCTGCTATACAGGTATCATGATCGGGAATGCACTTCTTGCATTCGTATTTAAGGGTACACAAAGATACATTGCTTCACTGATATATAACATTGTGGCATTTGGACAGTGGCTGTCGAGGACATGTATAGCAGATGATTATACAAATCCCGGAACGCTGGCACAGATTTTAATATCATTGGCAGTGATTCTGATTTCAGCACTTATCGGCACACTGGGACTTGGAAAAAGAGACTTACAGTGATTAAAGGGGATATCCATCATGACGAAGTCATGATTTGGAATGGTCCCCGCCGATATTGCAGGATTTTGAACTAATCCTGTCAATACATATCAAGAGGGAGTATAACGTGAAAAAGTATAAGATTATTTTTCTTATAAGTGCAGGAGTACTGGCACTATTTATCGGAAGCCTCGTGGCACTTGGTACTACACAGGCTTTTTCGCCTGAAAAGGATATCGACGAAATCAAAGATGTAGCAGAGAGTTTTTCTGAATTTACTATCCCTAAGAATGTAAAGGTAGTAGGCATCGGAGAAGCAACACATGGCAACCGCGAGTTTCAGAAGATTAAGAGGGATGTTATTGAGAAGGTTGTAAAAGAAGGTGATGGACACAGTATATGTTTTGAAATGGCTGTTGGAGACGGCACCATGATAAACGACGCAGTACATGACCCTGATTCGGATCTGGTGGCAGTAATGGGGAAACAGAGCTATCCACTCTATGATACTGAAGAGATGGTAGAGCTTTTAAAGTGGATGAGGGACTACAACATGACTGTCCCTTATGAAGAATCACTGATGTTTTACGGAGTGGATCCACAGGGAGCACAGACAGCAATCATTTATCTTCAGGAACTCTGCAAAAAAGGTTGTGAACTTCTGACTGAAGCTGAGAAGGAAAAAATCCTTTCAATCAAGACAGAAGAAAAATCTGACTATGCCGGGGAAAGGGAGTTTTTCCAAAAGCTATATGAAAGACTTTCATCAATTGATGATCTGAAACATAAGCAGCTTTCCATGACGGCAAAGGTTGTTTTGCAGAATCTTGATGCTCCTGATTATGATACTGACCGGGAAGCTTTTGGCAAGCATAGAGATCAGTGCATGGCAGAGAATCTTAAGAGCTATTCTGATATTGAGGGAGACAGGGGGTATTCGCAGATTGTTATAACTGCTCACAATGCTCATGCAATGAGGGGAGGCTCAAGCCCTCTTCCCAGTGCAGATTCCGATACAATGGGTGACAGGATAGACAGACTCTTTGATGGGAGCTACTTCTGTATAGGAACTGAGTTTTACAAAGGGGATGTGAATATCCATACGGCAGGAACATATGAGGATAATTATCATAGGGCAGATCATTTTTACTGCAGTAATGACCCTCTTGCATATCAGGCAAAGAATTTTGAAGACGGTACATATTGCCTTGATTTCTCAAAAGTTACGGATGAAAATAGTAAGGTGTACAAGCTTATTCACAGCTATATTTTTAACAGCATCATTGGCGAGGGATATTCCCTTGCAAGTGAACTTGGTAGGTCAGACCGTATTAAGATGGTTCCTGCAGACAGATATGATGCGATTATCTATTACTACGAGGTTACACCTATTGATCCGATAGATTATTGAATTTCCTCTTCTGCCCGCAAAAATCTAAAAATTTCTAAAACATGGAGCATTATATGAAATATCTTCTTATCCTGTGCCTGATAATTATAATTATTCTGGCTTCAAAAATAATAGCGATGAGGATGTCAATTAAGGAACTAAGGAAAGATTATGAAGAGAGGGCAAAGCTACGCAGCAATACTCTTCTCACGGTTTCCAGCAGGGATAAGGAAGTAAGGCTTCTTGCGAAGGCTATGAACAATACTCTTGAAAAGCTCAGAGACTCCTATAACAGATATGAGCTTGGTGACAGGGAGATAAAATCTGTAATAACCAATATTTCCCACGATCTCAGAACGCCTCTTACAGCAATAAGCGGCTATCTGGAGCTTGCAGAGCGCAAAGAAAAAAGTCCTGAACTTGAAAAGTACCTGGATGTCATTAAGGGCAGAACGGAACATATGAAAAAGCTTACCGAGGAGCTTTTCGAATATTCCATAATAACAGGTGGAGAGATAAACGAGGAAAAGCAGGATGTAAACGTAAACAAGGTGCTGGAGGATTGCATCATGAATTATTATCCTGCCCTTAAGAAGCGAGGCATTACGCCAATCATTGAAATCACAGATGAAAAGATAATAAGAAATCTGTATCCTACATATGTTGAGAGGATAATGAACAATCTTATTAGCAATGCCATTAAATATAGTGATGGCGATTTTGATATTACACTTACTGATGATGGCAGGCTCAGAGTGGCCAATACATCAGAAGAACTTTCAACAGTTGATGTAAATAAACTCTTTGACAGGTTCTTTACAGTACAAAATGCAAGAAAGAATTCGACAGGTCTTGGACTGTCCATTGTAAAGATATTTGCTGAAAGAATGGATTGCTCTGTTGATGCATCCTATACAGATGGCAAGATAATTATTGAAATTGGATTTTAATAAGTTTCGGGGGACGGAGATTTTTATAACTGTATTTACTATTTTTCTTTTGTCATCACTGGTAACCATGATAGAGGAGGCATACAGGCTTGCCTTTTTTTAGATGATACGTTAACATATATCCATTGAATTTAATAACTGTTAATTCATCGGAGGGTGAGTTGTTCTTGAAACGACAAGCTGGATAAGATGACTGGTTGAAATGCCGGTTTCTTATCCGGCTTTTTTTGGAGGTAATGAACGTGACTAATCAGAAAAATTTTACAGAAGGAAAAATACTTGTACCGCTTCTTAAGTTTGCAGTGCCTGTACTATTGGCACTGTTTTTACAGTCACTTTATGGTGCTGTAGATCTTATGATTGTAGGTAAATTTGCTGATCCTGCCGACGTGTCAGGAGTATCGACCGGTTCTCAGATAATGATGACACTGACCAATCTTGTTAGCTCCTTATCTATGGGTATGACTGTGTTCCTGGGTCAGAAAATAGGTGAAAGAAAAGCTTCTGAGGGTGGAAAGATTGTAGCTAACGGAATAATGCTGTTTTTGTCTATAGGTCTTTTCCTTACGCTGTTCATATCACTGTTTGCGGGAAATCTCGCCAGCATAATGAATGCGCCGGAGGAGGCTTATGATCTTACAGTTTCATATATAAGGATATGCGGAGCAGGTAAGTATGACAGAGCTTTCAAAGGCCTAAGATATGCTATCGGAGTGTCATTTATATTTGCTGTATTTATGTTTTACAGCGCTTTTTATCACGGTGATATTTTGTCCGGGATATTTGCAAAAGATACAGAGGTCGTTGCAGCTTCCTGGGATTACCTTAAAGCCTATGCCATTGACTGCCTGTTTACATGCTTCCTTTTCTGCTTTATAGGATTTTTTAACGGAATGGAATATACTAGATTTGTCATGCTACAGGGAATTGTGGGAGCTTTTCTTGTGAGAATTCCGGTGTCATATATCATGAGTAAGCAGCAACCTGTATCGCTTTTTCATATAGGACTGGCAACACCATGCTCGACAATTACTCAGATTATTATGTGCTTTATCTGTCTGTTTGTCGTTAAAAGGAAGCTAAGTGGAATAAACACCGCCAAATAAAAAGGCAGCCAATTACAGTAGGAGTCTGAATTTATGGCTATATTGGACAGAAAAATAAAATATTTCATCTGCGTTGTGGAAAGCGGATCTTTTTCTGCTGCTGCTAAAGAGCTATACCTTTCACAGGCCAATCTTTCTAAGCAGATATCTTCTTTGGAGGCTGAGCTGGGCGTAAAACTTTTTGATAGAACAGGTTACAAGCCAAAGCTTACTGAGGCAGGCAGAATTCTTTATGACCGGGTTATTTCACTTCCTCAGATTGAAAGTGATATCTTATCAGATCTTATGAGCTATCGCCAAAGCGTGGTATCCGTGGGATTTACCGGAGTATCTGAAAACAGGGAGCTTGTGGAAGCAATAAAAATGTTCCAATATAAATATCCGGATATATCAATCAACCTTACACGGTATGATTTTTCCGGATCTGTAGATGCCCTTCTACAAAGTAAGATTGATATAAGCTTTGGACTTGAAGCCATATTTAATAAAAGCAGAGAACTCAATTATGACATCCTACATGGATATACCATATGTTTTCTCTGTAATAAAGAACATTCGTTAGCGAAACATCCTTATGTAACAGTAGAGGATATAAAAAAGGAACCTATTGTTATTCTCTCAAAAAAATACAATGAGGATTACTATAATGACTTCATGGAAGCCTGTAAGAAGGACGGATATAAACCTAACGTTAAAAAGAAGGTCGATTCTCTTGACGAACTTATCATGTCTGTAGTTCTTGGTGACGGAGCAGCCCTCTATGGTGATGATATACAGGAAAAGAGTATAAAGGCAGTTCCTATACTGGATACAGCCCACTCGCCTAACTATGTTGCTGCATATAAAAAAGAATCCATATCAGCTGCAGCCGGTGCCTTCCTAAGTTTTATAAAAGACTATTTCGAGACTCTATAACTATAAGTTATGGAGTCTCTTTGCTTTTTGGCGAGTATTTTCCTAAGAAATGTCTCTGTATAATGGTATCAGTTAAGTTGATAAATATTTATCACATGGCAAAAAAAGTTATATATGGAGGTTTCTATGAACAATTCAGCTATCTTTTCACCCTTTCAGATTGGCAAAATGACTGTCAAAAACCGTATAGAGTGTGCGCCTTACGGCAATGCACTTTTTAGAATGGATGGTGCTGCAGACAATAAACAGATGATGCATTTCAGGAATCTGGTTGCAGGCGGCGTAGGCATGGTCACTATCGGATCTGCCAACTGTAACCTGGAATATGGCCCGGCTCCTGTGCCATATATGCATAACCCTTTTCTGCTTAGCAGTTATAAAAATATGGTAGAGCTTGCTCATCAGTATGATGTAAAAATAGGCTGGGAACTGATAGGAGCAAAGGAGATGTTTATCCCTGCAGAGGTTCTGGTAAACACCTATACTATAGAAGATATTCACAATTATCAGAAAGGAATAATCGAGGGTGCAGTAAACGCACTAAGTATAGGTTCTGATTACATAATGATCCATGGCGGACATGGTGTGGTTGCAGCTGCGTTTTACAGGGAATCAACCAATAAGAGAACCGATGAATACGGCGGAAGCTTTGAGAACAGAACCAGAATTATCAGAGAAATACTTAAGGGCATCAGGGAAAAAGTCGGTGACAGGCTTGCCATCGAATACCGAATCTCCGGTGAGGAAATGCAGGAAGGCGGACTATCCGTTGATGATCAGATCAAATTTGCAAAGAGCATTGAAGAATATGTTGATATATTCAATATATCCAGAGGAGTGCTTGAAAACACAGAAGATCTTCCCTTTGTATTTCCAACAGTCTATGACAAAAGAAAAATAAATGTAGACAATGCTGCTAAATTCAAGGCTGAGCTCTCTACTCCAATAAGTGTGGTTGGTGGTAATAACATGTTTGTGGCAAATGAGATAATCGAATCCGGTTCTGCAGACATGGTGGCTCTTGTGAGACCTTTAATAGCAGATCCTGCCTGTGTAGATAAATTCAGATGTGGGAAAGAAGATGAAATAAGACCCTGCATCAGATGTAACAATTGTATAAACCAGACACATGGGAAACTCCATGATCTTAGGTGCACTGTAAATCCCCTCATTGGAAGAGAGGAATACTTTGGCAGAATAGATAAAAAGGTTGATACTAAAAAAGTGCTGATCGTTGGTGGAGGCCCTGCAGGAATGGAAGCTGCAAGGACTGCTTCCATGAGAGGACATTCAGTTATACTCTGTGAAAAAAGTGATGTACTTGGAGGAAACTTTATAAGAGCTGCAAAGGCTGATTTCAAGGAAGATTTAAAGAAATATCTGGAATGGTCTATAAGAACCATCTCTTCTGATAAGAACATTGATATTAGGATGAATACAGAAGTTACTGAGGAGCTCATAAGAAAAGAAAATCCAGATGTACTAATAATCGCTGTTGGAAGTAATCCGATAATCCCTGATTTCACAGCTACCGGAACAGAAAAGGTACAGTGGGTAGGAGATGCGACCAACGATTCAATAGGCGAGAATGTTGTTATTGCAGGAGGTGGTTTCACAGGACTTGAAGCAGCATTTGAGTATTCCATGCATGGAAAAAAAGTAACTGTAGTTGATATGATTCCGGAATCAATGCTTGGAAACGGTGCTTCTCTTATGAATAGTACTTCGCTTATGCAGAAGCTTGGTTCATATGGAGTTAAATTCATCTGTGAGAGTAAGGTTGAAGACGTGACCTCTGAGGGGATGATTATTTCCAATGCATCCGGTAAAGAAGTAATTCCTTGTGATAATGTTGTTCTTTCATTTGGTCAAAAGAAGAATACTGCTGTTGTTGAAGCACTTAAAAATATAGTCTGTGACACACGTATTATCGGTGACTGTTCTAATGTAGGCGGTACTTTGTGGCAGTCTGTACGTTCAGGTTTTGAGATGGCATTTGAAATCTGATGATGCTAATGAGTGTTCCAATATAGCATTAATAGATTTACATATACGATTATAGTGCCGGTTGGGGAGGCGTCTGGAAATCATTTCTTGCCTGTTTTTTCTTTATTACTATGATAAAATCGCTAAAATGAAGGAATAAGAAAGGTGTTTTTTACAAAAGAAGAGATATATCTGAAGACCTTTTGGGATTATATTCGTTATAGATAGTAAAGAACTATTTGGAAAGCGGGGATTATTTATATGGGAAAAAGATTATATAAAAGCAGAGATAAAAAGATTTGTGGAGTATGCGGAGGTTTGGCTGAATATTTTGGAATAGATCCTACAATTGTAAGGCTTATATATCTTTTACTTGTTCTTTTCGGCGGAGTGGGAATTCTACCTTATATTATCGCAGCTATCATTATGGATGATAATCCGGAGGGTGTTGTTTACACTAAAAAGACTGAAGATCCGGTTACCTATGCAAATCCGGAGAAGGATCCTGTTTATGAATCAGATGAGCCTGTAGGCTTTAAGGTTGAAGATGCAGTAAATGATGGAAAAGTAAAAGGATTTGATATCTGACTACAGATGAAACAGTAGTCTTTGGTACATATAAGAGGAAAGCTATTATTTGGGGAAAGCAAGCCGTTATCAATGAGAGGGCTTGCTTTTTTATATAAATAAATCGGACTGGATATGATGGAAGGAAAGTCATAAAAAATAATTGCAAATTGTTTAAATTTGTTGTTGACACTACCCCAGGTGAGTGATATATTAAATATCGCTGCGGCGCACGGCAAACATACGAAATGCCTGCAAGCCCAGTATTTAAGCACTTTGACAATGAAATAGTAATGCAACCCTGAAAATTCCAAAAAGAATATTCAGAGAACAAAACAACCTAACTAAAGGTAAAACGGACAGAACAAAAGCCAAGCTTAAGTTCTGGTCAGAAGACGAACGATCTTAAACAGAGATGTTTGAGAAACATTTAAACGTGAGAGTTCGATCCTGGCTCAGGATGAACGCTGGCGGCGTGCCTAACACATGCAAGTCGAACGGAAGATTATCGCTGATGAAGCTTCGGCAGAATCTTGATGATCTTTAGTGGCGGACGGGTGAGTAACGCGTGGGCAACCTGCCTCGTACTGGGGGATAACAGCTGGAAACGACT
>NZ_JNKH01000056.1:0-17749 GCF_000701985.1 Butyrivibrio sp. WCE2006
TAAGCATCCCAAAGGTTCATGCCGCTCTGCGGCATAACAGAAACCTCTTCCGACGCAGAGTCGGTGGAGGTAGTTCATAAAAAGTATACGGAGCCTGTGATCAAAAGGCCTGCAATATGTCTTCCATCTACGAGTCCCGCAAATGCTGCCTGGAATATGGAAAAGCTTTTGACTGCATGGAAGTGTATATCCAATCATTAAGCATGCAAGCGGGTCAGGGATATATGAAAACAGCTTAATAAATAGCAAGATGATTGGGAATTTTGCTTAAAAGTGGAATTTTATAATAGAGCCATGAAGGAAACGGTAGTTAAAAGATTAAGGTTGGCGGATGCATAAAATATGTGTAGCCTTTACTACACGGAAGTAGTACAAATAGAAGGCAAGGCTGGCGAAACTTTGGAAGTTGTTGTTCTTTTGAAAAATGATTATGGGGTATATTTGAAGCATGATTAAAGGGAAAGTAAAAAACATTAAAGTAGGAATTTCAGCCTGCTCAAATGGGCATTTGCCGGAGTGGCAGGAGCAACTGACAGAACTTGAAAAGGTTCTTAGCGACATGAATATCGGGACAGATTTTTCTCCACATATCATGAGAACGGTTGATGTATATAGTGGAACTGATAAAGAAAGAGCTGAAGATCTCATGAAGTTTTATACCGATGATGAGATAGATGCGATTTATGATATCTCAGGCGGAGACCTGGCTAATGGAGTGTTAAAATATTTGGACTATGAAACCATTGCGAAGACCGATAAGACTTTCTGGGGATATAGTGACCTGACTACTGTTATAAATGCTATTTACACGATGACAGGTAAGCCGGGAGTTCTTTATCAGGTAAAGAACATGATTTGGTCCTGGGGGGATATTCAAAGGCAGAGATTTTCAGATTATATTTCAGGAAAGAATAATGACTTGTTTGATATAAAATACAGCTTTTTGCAAGGAAAAGCCATGCAGGGTGTGGTTGCAGGCGGCAATATCCGCTGTTTTACAAAACTCGCAGGAACCAGATACTGGCCTGATCTGAATGGGAAGATACTTCTTCTTGAGTCTCTTGGCGGAGAAGTTGGACAGATAGGGACTCTTTTTAACCAATTGGATGATATAGGAGTATTTGACCAAATAGCAGGAGTGTTGCTTGGGACTTTCACTAATTATGAAAAAGCAGAATTACCCCTTTCAGTATATGATCTTTTGAAAATGCATATCTCAAATACACTTCCTGTGGCATGTACAAGAGATATTGGGCATGGCCATGATGCAAAAGCAATCGTTATTGGGAAAGAATATGTTTTTTAGGGAGATAAAGCAATATTTTCCATTATATAGATTTGATCATTCCGTCTGCGTAACGCAGGCGGTTTTTTATTCAAATGTTCTCATATGGTATAATTGGAATGACAGTTAAACAATTGCGAGGAGAGCATAATGACAGTAAAGGATTTAATGGTCGGTCAGACTGCAAGAATAGATGTAGTAGGTGGTGAAGGTGCGCTGAGACAGCACTTTCTGGATATGGGTGTTATTCCCGGGGCAGAGATCACTCTGGTGAAACTTGCGCCGCTTGGAGATCCCATGGAGCTTAGGATTCATGGGTATGAACTCACACTAAGACTTGCCGAAGCTGAGCAGATACAGGCTACACTTGTTGAACGGGAAGCTGAGGATAATGTAGAAGTCCCCAAAAAGCAGGAAATAGAGCATCCCGGTCTTGGTGAAGAAGGTAAGTATCATCCTAAGGGAAGCGGCAATCCATTACCAGATGAAGAGATTCTAACGTTTGCGCTGGTAGGAAACCAGAACTGCGGAAAGACAACATTGTTTAATCAGCTTACAGGTTCCAATCAGCATGTAGGTAATTTCCCCGGGGTAACAGTTGACAGGAAGGATGGTGCCATTCGTGGAAGATACAATACATCTATTACTGATCTTCCGGGTATATATTCCATGTCTCCATATTCAAGTGAAGAGCTGGTAAGCAGAGACTTTGTACTTAATGAGAAACCAAAAGCCATAATTAACATAGTTGATGCAACCAATATTGAGAGAAATCTGTATCTGACGATGCAGCTTCTTGAGATGGATATCCCTATGGTAATTGCCCTCAACATGATGGATGAGCTGAGAGGAAATGGCGGATCAGTCGATGTGAACCGAATGGAGAAATTGCTCGGAGTTCCGGTTGTTCCGATTTCAGCAGCGAAAAATGAGGGTATAGATGAGCTTGTACATCATGCAATACATATTGCTCACTATCAGGAAAAACCGCAGATTGATGATTTTTGCGATGTTAATGACCACGGCGGATCAGTTCACAGATGCATACATGCAATGATACATCTCATTGAAGACCATGCCCAAAAGGCGCAGATACCTGTTCGCTTTGCAGCGAGTAAAGTGATTGAAGGTGATGAGAGAATTATAAAAAGGCTGCAGCTTGATCAGAATGAAATAGAGATGGTGAAGCACATCACAAAGCAGATGGAAACAGAACGTGAGCTTGATTGCAGTGCTGCCATAGCAGATATGAGATTTTCCTTCATTGAAAAGGTCTGCGGGGAATGTGTGGTAAAACCCCACGAGAGTAAGGAACATTTAAGAAGTCAGAAGATAGATAAGTATCTCACGGGAAAATATACAGCAATTCCTATTTTTATCATTGTAATGGGAACTGTATTCTTTCTTACTTTTAATGTAATAGGTGCTTTTTTACAGGGATTGTTGGAACTGGGAATAGGAGCGCTTGGCGATGTTACTGACAAAGCGTTGACCCTGGCAGGCGTAAATGATGTTATACATGGTCTTGTTATAAACGGAATATTTGAAGGTGTAGGAAGTGTACTTAGTTTTCTTCCGATCATTGTTACCATGTTTTTCTTCTTATCCCTTTTGGAAGACAGCGGATATATTGCAAGAGTAGCTTTCTTCATGGATAAGATTTTGAGAAAAATCGGTCTTTCAGGAAGAAGTATCGTGCCAATGCTTATTGGTTTTGGGTGTACAGTACCTGCTGTTATGTCAACAAGGACCCTTCCCAGTGACAGGGACAGAAAGATGACAATACTTCTCACGCCTTTCATGAGTTGTACTGCAAAGCTTCCGATTTATACATTTTTTGCAGCTGCATTTTTCCCAAGGTATGGCTGGATTGTGGTGACACTTCTTTATTTTCTTGGAATAATTTTGGGAGTGCTGGTGGCTCTTATTTACAAAAAGGTTTTGTTTAAGGGTGAGGCGGTTCCTTTTGTCATGGAGCTTCCAAACTATCGAATGCCCAGTGCTAGAAGTGTGATGCAGCTTTTGTGGGAAAAGGCCAAGGACTTCTTACAGAAAGCCTTTACAGTTATTTTTGTAGCAACTGTTGTTGTATGGTTTTTGCAGAGCTTTGACTTGCATTTCAATCTCATTAATGACAGCAAAGACAGTATACTTGCGATGATTTCAGGATTACTGGTGCCACTGTTTAAGCCTATAGGACTTGGAGACTGGAGGATTGTTACTTCGCTTATCTCGGGATTTATGGCAAAAGAGAGCGTTGTCTCAGTTTTGCGGGTTCTTTTTGAAAGAGATGGTGTGGAAAATGTTCTGTCTGTTTTAACAGCAAGCAGTCTTTTGGTATTTTCTCTTCTTTATACGCCCTGTGTTGCAGCTGTGGCATCTATAAAAAGAGAAATGGGTATAAAATGGGCAGTCATGGTTGTATTGTGGCAATGTGTGGTTGCCTGGATAGCTGCTCTTGTAGTAAGAATTATTGGCATGGCTATGGGATTTTGAACCTGATTTGCTAAAAATATGTATCCCCTTTAATGAAGAGCGTAATCGACCAGGCTAAAGAATACAGTCGTGGTTAAGCTTTGTATTTTACAAGAAAAAGAAAGACTAAATAATATTAAAGACCTTCTGAATGATAGTAATAAAATCATTCAGGAGGTTTTTATATTATTTAAAAAGCATAACATGACAAATTTTGCAATGTGAGTAACAACTGTGACAATGGGTTTTTGTTTTTTTGCCATGTATTATGTAAGCATCAAGGGACCTGATGTATAAGTCAGATGAAAACCAGTATTTCGGAGGAGAATTGTCATGTTCGAAGAGATTAAAGAGAAATTTACAAAGATCGGTATTATTCCGGTTGTAGTTTTAGATGATGTTAAGGATGCGCACCCTCTTGGAAAGGCGCTTATGAACGGAGGACTTCCTGCAGCTGAGGTTACTTTCAGAACAGAGGCTGCTGAAGAGGCTATTCGTATTATGTCAAAGGATTTTCCGGACATGCTTGTTGGAGCAGGCACGGTACTTACCTGTGAGCAGGCAGACAGAGCAATGGCAGCAGGTGCCAAATTCATAGTAGCACCGGGCTTTAATCCCACTGTTGTTAAGCATTGTCTGGAGAAGGGATATCCTGTAACACCCGGCGTGCAGACACCAAGTGAGATGGAACAGGCTATGGAGCTTGGACTTGATTTTGTTAAGTTCTTCCCCGCAGAACCTGCAGGCGGACTTGCCATGATAAAGGCTTGCGCAGCTCCATATACAAAGCTCAAATTCATGCCTACCGGTGGAATAAACAAAGACAATGTAAGAGATTACCTTGGATATAACAAGATAGTTGCCTGTGGTGGAACCTGGATGGTTAAGGGTGATCTTATAAAAGCAGGTAATTTTGCAGAAGTTGAAGAAATGACAAGGCAGGCAGCGGAAATAGTTAAAGAGATTCGCGGCTGAAAAGATGTTTAAGATAAGCGGAAATAATAATTCCATAGCATCAGAAGGCAAGAGCTTTAAATACGATGTAAGGGGTTAGAGAAATTGGAGGATACAGATAATTATGGAAATGACACTTAGATGGTACGGAAAAGATTTTGATACCGTAACACTTGAACAGATAAGACAGATTCCCGGAGTTAAGGGAGTTATTACAACACTTTATGATACAAAGCCCGGGGAAGTCTGGAGCCGCGAGAGAATTAAGGCTATGAAGGATGAGGTTGAGGCAGCAGGTCTTAAAGTAGCTGGTATAGAGAGCGTCAATGTGCATGAGGATATTAAGCTTGGTAAGCCCGGCCGTGATCAGCTTATCGACAATTATATCGAGACACTTAAAAATCTTGGTGAAGAAGACATCCATATGGTGTGCTACAACTTCATGCCTGTCTTTGACTGGACACGTACGGAGCTTGCAAGAAAAAGAGCAGATGGTTCAACAGTTCTTGCATATACCCAGGAAGCTGTTGATGCACTTGTTCCGGAAGAGATGTTTAATTCAATTGCCGGTGATACTAACGGTTCAGTAATGCCCGGATGGGAGCCTGACAGACTTGCTCATGTTAAGGAGCTTTTTGAGGAGTACAAGGGAGTTACAGACGAAGATCTTTTTGAAAATCTTAAGTATTTCCTTGAGAGGATAATGCCTGTATGTGATCAGTATGATATCAACATGGCTATACATCCTGATGATCCTGCATGGCCTGTATTTGGTCTTCCCAGGATCATAATCAATAAAGAAAACATCCATCGTATGATGAAGATGGTTGATAATCCGCACAATGGTGTAACCTTCTGCTCTGGTTCATATGGTACTAACTTAGAGAATGATTTACCGGATATGATCAGAAGTCTCAAGGGAAGAATTCATTTTGCACATGTTCGTAATCTTAAGTTCAATTCTCCTACAGATTTTGAGGAAGCAGCTCATCTCTCAAGTGATGGAAGCTTTGATATGTATGAGATTGTTAAGGCTCTTTATGATATCGGATTTACAGGTCCCATCCGTCCTGATCACGGACGTATGATCTGGGGTGAAAAGGCTATGCCCGGATACGGACTTTATGACAGAGCACTTGGTGCAACTTATATCAATGGTCTTTGGGAAGCAATCGAAAAGAGTAATAAGTAATAGGGGATGATAGCAATGAAATTAACAAACGAAGGTATTAAGGATAGAAAGGTCTGGGAGGAAAAAGGTTATAAGCTTCCGGGCTATGACAGAGAAAAAATGGTAGAAAGAACCAAAGAAAATCCTACATGGGTTCATTTTGGTGCAGGTAATATATTCAGAGCTTTTCAGGCAAATGTTGTTGAAAAGCTTCTGGATGAGGGTGTAACAGATACAGGTCTCATCGTTGCAGAGGGCTACGATTATGAGATTGTTGAAAAGTACAACAGACCCTGCGATGACTTAAGCATTCTTGCAACGCTTAAGGCTGACGGAACAGTTGAAAAAAGCGTGGTTGGCTCAATAGCAGAATCCTGCATACTGGATGAAGAGAACGAGAAGGAAATCGAAAGACTGCGCGAGATTTTCAGAAAGCCGTCTCTTCAGATGGTCAGCTTTACGATCACTGAAAAAGGTTACAAGACCAGAGCTTATATGAATAAGGTTGTTGGACTGCTGCTTGAAAGATATAAAGCTGGAAGCCTTCCGGTTTCAATCGTTTCCATGGATAACTGTTCTCATAACGGAGATAAATTGAAGGAAGCAGTAGTGGAAATCGCAGGCGAATGGGTAGAGAGCGGCAAGTGTGATAAAGGATTTGTTGACTACATTAATAATCCCAAGCTTATCGCATTTCCTCTTACTATGATCGATAAGATCACACCCCGTCCGGATGACACTGTAAAAGCAATGCTTGTTGAGGATGGTGTTGAAGGTGCAGAGCCTATAGTTACAACAAAGCACACCTATGTTGCAAATTTTGTTAATGCCGAAGAAACTGAATACCTGGTTGTTGAGGACCTTTTCCCTAACGGACGTCCTCAGCTTGAAAAAGGCGGAATTATTTTCACAGACAGAGAAACAGTAGATAAGACAGAAAAGATGAAGGTATGCACCTGCCTTAATCCGCTTCATACAGCACTTGCCATTTTCGGTTGCCTCCTTGGATATACAACAATTCATGATGAAATGGATGACGCAGATTTAAAGAGACTTGTAACAAGACTTGGTAAGGAAGAGGGAATGAAGGTAGTAGTTGATCCCAAGGTACTTTCTCCTTCTGAATTCCTTGATGCGGTACTTACAAAAAGACTTCCCAATCCTTTCATGCCTGATACACCGCAGCGTATTGCCTGTGATACATCACAAAAGCTCCCCATCCGTTTTGGTGAGACCATAAAGGCATACAGGAAGCAGAGTGAACTTAGCACAGATAGCCTTCAGGTAGTGCCTCTTGTTCTTGCAGGATATTTAAGATATCTGGAAGGTATCGATGATGAAGGAAGAGAATTCGAGCAGAGCCCTGATCCGCTTCTCGATGAATTAAAAGCTCTTTCTCCTGAAGATGTTCTTAAGAGAGAAGATGTATTTGGCGTAAATCTTTACGAGGATAATCTTGCCAGGAGAGTGCTTGAAATTTATTCAGATATGAAGGGCAACGGCAATGTAAGAAAGGAACTTGAGAAAATATGATGAAGTTTATGGATAAAGATTTTCTCCTTTCAAACGATACTGCAAAAGAGCTTTTTAGCGCAGTTAAGGATGAGCCCATAATAGATTTTCATAATCACTTAAATCCAAAGGAAATCTATGAGGATAAATGCTTTGACAACATGGCTGAGGTCTGGCTTGGAGGAGATCACTACAAGTGGAGAGCCATGAGAGCAAACGGAGTATCTGAGAGACTTATTACCGGTGACGGTGCACCCTTTGATAAGTTTATGGCCTGGGCTGACACAGTTCAGAATCTTATCGGCAATCCGTTATATCATTGGACTCATCTGGAACTTCAACGTTACTTTGGAATCGAAGAACCACTCAGTCCTCATACTGCAGAAGATATTTGGAACAAATGCAATGATAAGCTGCATAAAAAGGAGTACTCAGTACGCAATCTGTTAAGGATGCAAAATGTATCCGTTTTGTGTACCACAGATGACCCTGTTGATAATCTTATGTGGCATAAAAAAATCCGTGAGGATGGTTTTGAGATTAAGGTTCTTCCAAGCTTCAGACCTGAGAAGGCAATCGGAATAGAAAAAGAAGGCTTTGCAGATTATATTAAAAAGCTCAGTGAAACAGTAGGCTTTGAGATAGGCAGCACTGAAACACTGCTTAAGGCGCTTGAGCTTCGCCTTGAATTTTTCCTTGAAAATGGATGCAGGGTTTCCGATCATAGCCTTGAGAGTACCTTCTTTGTGCCTACTACTAAGGAAGAGGTTGATGAGCTTTTAAAGAAAAAACTCTCCGGTGCAGTACTTAGTGAGGAAGAGCAGGGCAAGTTTAGGGGCTACATGCTCACCGAACTTGGAAGACTCTACTCAAAGCATGATATTGTGATGCAGCTTCATATAGGAGCTATAAGGAATAACTCTGAGAGATTCTTTAAAAAGCTTGGTCCGGATACAGGTTTTGATGCTTTAAATGATTTTAATTATGCTCCGCAGCTTTCAGCATTACTGTCTGCAATGGATTTAAGAGATGAACTTCCAAGAACAATCCTTTACTGCTTAAATCCTAAGGATACTGAGATGCTTGTAGCGATGGCAGGAACATTTTGCAGTAATGAAAAGAATATAAAAGGCAAGGTACAGCCCGGTGCCGCCTGGTGGTTCTGTGACCACAAGAACGGAATGGAGAGGCAGATAGAGTCAATGTCTGATGGTGGACTTATCTCTACATCAATAGGAATGCTTACAGATTCAAGAAGCTTTTTGTCATTCCCGCGTCATGAACTGTATCGTAGAATCCTTTGCAATAAGATTGGCAGCTGGGTTGAAAATGGTGAATATCCGAAAGATATGGGATATTTAAGTAATCTTGTAAAAAATATCTGTGGACGTAATGCAGTAGAGTATTTCGGATTTTAAATAATACTGACAGGGATGTGGCATGATTTGCCAATGTTACTGAGGGCAGACCGGCATGAGTCAGATAAAAACATGTGATTATAAATGAGGAGCTAACAATGGATTTAAACTTAAGAGATAAAAAAGATTGTAAATATGACGCAGTTTCACTTGGAGAAGTAATGCTTAGATTTGATCCCGGTGAAGGACGTATTCGTACAGCCAGAGAATTTAAGGTTTGGGAAGGTGGCGGAGAGTACAATGTTATCCGTGGCCTCAGAAGATGCTTTGGCATGGATACTGCGGTAATAACAGCTTTTGCTGATAATGAAGTAGGACACCTCGTAGAAGATTTCATCATGCAGGGCGGCGTGGATACAAGACTTATCAATTGGAAAAAGACTGATGGAATCGGCAGAGAGTGCAGAAATGGTCTTAACTTTGTGGAGAGAGGCTTTGGCATAAGAGGTGCTCTTTCCTGCTCAGACAGAGCAAATACTGCAATCTCACAGGCTACCGATAAGGATTTCGATTTTGATTATATCTTTGGCGAGCTCGGAGTAAGATGGTTCCATACAGGCGGAATCTATGCGGCTCTTTCAGAGCAGTCAGCTGAGACAGTTGTTAAGGCGATTAAAACTGCAAAGAAATATGGCACAGTAGTTTCCTATGACCTCAATTACAGAGCTTCTATGTGGTCTGCAATCGGCGGACAGAAAAAAGCCCAGGAGGTTAATAAGGAAATCGCAAAGTATGTGGATGTTATGATCGGAAATGAAGAAGACTTCACAGCCTGCCTTGGCTTCGAGATTGAAGGAAATGATGCTAATCTCAAGGAGCTGAATCTCGATGGATATAAGAAGATGATTGATGAGGCTGCTAAGGTTTATCCTAACTTCAAAGTAGTTGCCACAACTCTTAGAACAGTTAAGACTGCAACTGTAAATGACTGGTCAGCACTTTGCTGGGCTGATGGTCAGATATTCAAGGCTAAGGATTACAAGGGGCTTGAGATTCTCGACCGCGTAGGCGGCGGTGATTCATTTGCATCCGGACTTGTTTACGGACTTATGACAACCGGTGATGCAGCTAAGGCTGTTGAGTACGGAACAGCTCACGGAGCACTTGCAATGACAACTCCTGGTGATACAACAATGGCTACCTGTGCTGAGGTTGAGGCCATCATGGGCGGTGCAGGCGCAAGAGTTAAGAGATAAGATATTTATTATAGCTCCCGGTCGATGTTTATCGGCCGGGAGTTTTTTGCAAGCGACATTCTTTCTTGTTATCGATAGCTTATTGAAATTCGGTATTGATTTATAAATCATTATAGGGTATAGTCTTGTATACATGGAAAACGTTTTCTTAAAGGAGACTATATGAATTTAAGTGCAATATACCATAGAATGTCAGAACAATACTGCTATCCCCTTGACCAGGATCAGCTGATAATCAATATTAAGACCGGATACGACGTTGATAAAGTATATATCTATCATGGAGATCCCTATGATGCGGGTATCATGGGTGGTAATGAGCGCTGGAGCGGTCATAAGGAAGAGATATATTTCAAAAAGAGATTAAAGGATCATATCTGGTGGACAACCACACTTCGCCCTGAGTATAAGAGATGTAAATATTATTTCGAGATTCATTCAGGTGATGAGTGCATCTATTACTTTGAGGATGGATTCCTCACAGATGAGGAGATGAACCAGGAGGGGAAGACTCTTTCCTATTTCATAATGCCCTGGATGAATGCTGCAGATGTCTGCGATACTCCTGCCTGGGTTAATGATACCGTGTGGTATCAGATTTTCCCTGAGAGATTCTGTAATGGAGATGAGAGCATTAATCCCACGAATGTTCTGGAGTGGCAGACCGGTAAGGTGGGCATGAAGGATTATTACGGAGGGGACATCAGAGGTATACGCGACAGGCTCTCATATTTGAAGGAACTTGGAATAACAGGTATTTACTTGAATCCTGTTTTTGAAGCCCACAGTAATCATAAGTATAATACTTTTGATTACAAGAAGGTGGATCCTGCCTTCGGAACTAATGATGATTTGAAGGCGCTGGTCAGAGAGGCACATGATGCAGGTATAAGGGTTATGCTGGATGCGGTTTTCAATCACACTGGAGCAGATCATCCCATGTGGCAGGATGTGCTGAAAAATGGAAAGGACTCTGAGTATGCGGACTGGTATATGGTAAACAAGTGGCCTGTGGAACAGGGACGCGATACCAGAGATGGAAGATATTATTCCTTTGCTTTTGCGGAGTACATGCCAAAGCTCAACACCAGTAATCAGGCTGTTCAGGATTATCTTTTGGATATAATCAGATTCTGGATTGAGGAATTTGACATAGATGGCCTTAGATTTGATGTTGGTAATGAGGTGTCTCACTCATTCTTAAAGGCAGTCAGATACATGACAAAGCGCATGAAGAGTGACTTTTACCTGCTTGGTGAGATATGGCATGATTCAGTATCATGGCTGAGGGGAGATGAGTATGACTCAGTAATGAATTATCCGCTTTCTACAGCTATAGCAGACTTCTGGGTTTATAAAAACAGAGGTAAAGAGACTTTTGAATATGATATAAACAGATGCTTTACCATGTATTATTCTCAGGTAAACGATGTACTGTTTAATCTTCTGGATTCTCATGACACTAACAGACTTTTTGAGAAGGCTGAGAAAAATGTAGATATATTCTATCAGCAGCTGGCTGTACTATTTACAATGCCGGGAAGTCCCTGCATATATTACGGAACAGAAGTCATCATGGATGGAACATATGACCCTGATTGCCGCAGATGTATGCCCTGGGATGAGATAGATGCAGGAAAGAAATCAGCTGAGATTTCTGAAATAAAGAATCTTATTAATATGAGGAAAAGCCTGCAGGCTTGCAAGAGCAGGAATGTCCATTTCTCTGATGATATCGAAGAGAAAAGGGTAATAGAGTATTTGAAGATTGGTGAAAATGAAAGCCTTCAGATTTATCTTAACTGTGAGGAAAAGCCTGTGCAGCTCGATATAAAGGATTTCTCAGATATTGTTTATTCAAGAAAATGGGAGATGGACACGGAAGATATTGGAACCTTGGGGGTAAATGGAATTCTTATATTAAGGCATTAAGCATTTGGTGGCTGTCACGCTGGTTTTAGCGTGGCAGCTTTTTTACAATATCTGCTATAATAAAGGGTGTTGTCTTGAATTGTTTTACTTAATGCAAAAAGAGGATTGGGGTCAGAGTATGGGAAAAGTTGCGGTTTTATCTGAAAATATGAAAAAGAGAATAATAGGAAAGGATGACGTGATCCGAAAAGTCATCACAGTGCTGCTTGCAGGTGGACATGTTCTTCTTGAGGATGTTCCGGGGGTTGGTAAAACATCTCTTGCAAGAGCGCTTGCTGATTCTCTTTCCTGTAGTTTTGCCAGGATACAGTGCACTCCTGACACTATGCCGTCTGACATAACGGGCTTGTCTGTGTACAGTATGGAAAAGGGAGAATTCAAAGTTCTTCCGGGTCCCATAGTAAATCAGATAGTTCTTGCTGATGAGATCAACAGGACATCTCCAAAGACTCAGGCTGCTCTGCTTGAAGCCATGGAGGAGAGACAGGTTACCATAGATGGCAATTCAATTTCTATTCCCGAACCTTTCATGGTTATCGGTACGCAGAATCCCATGGAGATGGCAGGAACCTATCCGCTTCCGGAGGCGCAGCTTGACAGATTCATGATGAAGCTTTCTATAGGGTACCCTTCAAAGGGCAGTTCAGTTCAAATTGCAGACGATTTTCTAAAAGGAATACTTCATGAGGAAACTCAGGCTGTACTTACAGCTGAGGATATCATACAGATGAAGGAAGAAGCGGCTAAGGTTGAGATACATAAAGACCTGGTGAATTATGCGGTAAACGTCGTCGAAGAGACGAGAAAACATCACAGTATAAAATGCGGGGCAAGCCCGAGAGCCCTGCTTGATCTTTTGAGAGCATCCCAGGCAAGGGCATATCTTGACGAGCGTAATTACTGCATCCCGCTTGATGTTTTCGAGACTGCAAAGGATGTTTTGCCCCACAGACTGATATTATCAGCTGAGGCTAAGATGAATAAAATGTCACAGGAAACCGTAATGCTTCAAATACTTAATAATCATCCTGTTCCGCAGTAAACCGGTGTCGCTATGAAAATCAATTATAAAAGATTATTCATTTATCTGATTATTTTAATAGCATCTGTTGTCTGGGCATCATATATGGGTGGAACGCTGCCATATATGTGTCTTTTCACTATGCTTTTTTATCTGCCGTTATCTGTTATTTATATACTAGTCAGTAATTATTTTTTCCAGACCTATCAGGAGCTTCCGTCAAGAAGAGTAATGAAAAATGAGGAGCAGCCCTACGAGCTTGTAATCGAGGATGCAGGATTTTTCAGGATAAATGATGCAAGGCTGATAACAGAAGAAAATCTTGCAACCACACTCCTTGATAGTGACAGGCTCATAAATCTTACTCCGGGAAAACGTGTGGTTATTAAGGGGAAGGTTAAATGCAGATATGCCGGTATCTATAATGTCGGCCTTGTAAATGTATGTTTTTATGATCCCTTTTATATATACGGTGCTGTTTTTCAGATACCATCACCGTACAGAGTAACGGTTATGCCAATGATAACCGAAGTGGCCAATCGTGAGCTTGATTTTGAGAATCTAAAAAACAGCAGCAGAATCAGAAGTCTCGTATTAAAAGAACCTGTTCCGGGAAATGAGTTCAGACCCTATAAGCCCGGAGACCCGCTAAAGAGTATTCACTGGAAAGCCAGTGCTTCTGCCGGGGAACTGATAAGCAGGATACCGGATACTCTTGAACTTAGAAGTGTTGTTATGGTGCTTGTTGCGGAGAACAGTATTTCGCAAAACAGTGATACGGATTTCATAAAAAGAAGGGATTATTTCCTGGAATTTGCAGTATCTGCAGCCTATTATTTTGCACAAAAGGGAGAGAGTATAAGGATTCTTTATCCCAGAGGTGAACTCAAGGACGTACAGGTTGCTTCACTGGATGGATTTTCGGAATTCTATGAGGACATATCCAAGGGACCCTTTTATAACAGGGAGAAGGATATGGAAAAGCTTGAAGCACAAAGTGGGAGTATAGCTGAAAATGAGCAGGACAGTATCGTTATCACAGTCAGAGAACATGAATATGGAACAGAGCATTTTCTGGAAATCAGAAACAGCGATTGAGCGAATTCTGCTTGTGAGCATCATCACGCTTATTTTAAAACCTGGATTTTGGCCGGTTTTTATTGCCTTTTATGTACTTTTCGAGGGCATTTTGCTGGTAGGGCGATTTATCAGCAGCAGTGGGCTTATTATAGGTGCACAGGTGGTAATAACAGGTGTGCTGTTAATGTTTTTTCATGATATTCCGGTTCTTTGGGCAGAGGAATCGGAGAACCTTTTGGAGAGCTGTGTTTCGTCCTTTGGAATAATTGCTCTTGGGGCCTTTTTGGTTTATCTGGTACTTCATTTTATTTCGAAGGTGCCTGCATTTGTGGCATTTATTGTTTTGGTGGTGGATGTCATTAGTGTTATCAGATTTATGTATGGATATTTGGATCTTAAGATTGTAATATCCTTTGCACTTATGCTTACCCTGATTGAAGGCTGCAGGATCATCTATCTGATTTCAGTAAGAAACAAGAAAAACACAGAGATACCGGGATTTAGTCTGAGCGAAATCGAGGATATCAGAGGAGATGAAGACTCCCCTGAGCCTCAACTGCATAAAGATGAAAACGGTAAAGGTAATAGTAGTCCGGAGATTTACAGATACAGATGGTTTGCTTTTTTTATTCTGCTTGAAGCATTGTTGTTTTTTATTCCAACAAGTGATAAGCCTATCGATTGGAGTGTTTTATATAGAATCGGGTATCAGATAAGAGATGGATTTGAAACTCTGGCTGAGAATACCGGCTACTATTTTTCAGGGATAGGCGATGGGATGTTATATCAAAGCGGGTACAGCGGACTTGGCAATGCTCCCGGAAGCCTGGCATCCAACAGCAGAGATGAAATATATGTTACGACAAAGGGCACTACTGACAGTCTTTATCTTACAGGAAAAATAATGTCAGGTGATGATAAAGACATTGTGGAGGATCTTGAAGGAAGGCGCCTTTTGAACTTTTTATATGCATTATATTCCCATGACATAGAAAGAGAAGAGGCTAAATGTTTTGGAAGAATTGAAAAAGCAACGATTGAGCTTGCCTACCTCAGAACGAAGGATATAATCAGACCGGAAAACTGTCTCAGAATCGAGTATGGAAACAAGGATGAAAAGAATGATTCAGGGACGGAATTCAAGCGGATGCACAAAAAGGGTGATAGCTATAATGTGATTTATATGAATATCGATTATGGCAGTCAGTATCTGGAAAAAATCATGAGGAGTCCAAAAGAGGTTCCGTGGCCAACCTATGCAGAGATGGAGGAATATTGCGGACGGCTTTATGATTACCAGCTTAGCCGGAGTGTAAGTGAGAGGGATTATAATAAGTGGATTCAGGAGAATAATGATCTTAATAAATATCTGGATGCAGGAGATATTGCAACTTCCAGAATGAAGGACTTATCTGAAGATATAACAGAGAATGCAGCGAGCACTTATGATGCCTGCAGGGCAATTGAATCATACTTAAGGCAGTATAAATATTCAACTAAATTGCAGGGCCCGGAAGAGGGCGGAGTTAATAACGATAATTATGTAGACTCATTTTTGTTTGAAACAGGAAAAGGGTACTGTGTTCATTTTGCAAATTCCATGGTGGCACTTCTGAGATTATCAGGAATTCCCGCAAGATGTGTTGAAGGGTACTGTTATGCCTTTCCTGACACAGATTATGATAAATTTTCCATCACCGGAGACAGGGCGCACGTCTGGGTGGAAGCTTATATTGAAGGAATCGGCTGGGTACCTTTTGAACCCACAGCAGTCAGAAGGACATCCATAGATACAGGATGGAATATAGTATTACCGGAAGAGGAAGAGATAACTCTTACGGAGGAAGTATCAGAAAAAGACAGCGAAATGTATATTCCACAAATGCCTGAAAATCTGGAGGAAAACTCAGATCTTGAAGGCGATGAGGAAGCAGGTCAGAAGGAAAGACATGTTATTGATGTACTTGTTTTGATGAAGACTCTGGGAACTATTCTGATAGGGCTTCTTTTATACGGAATAGTCATGATATTGGCGATAATCCTTGTGAGGGCACTAAGATACCAAGCCGCACCCTTACCCGGAAAGCTTGAAAAAAACATGAAAGATATTCTGTTTTTCATGAACAGAGAGTTTGCAGAGCAGGGGAAGGAAATAAGGATGCTGGAGGACTACCTTCCTCTTATTCCGGAAGGAGAAAACGTACCGGGGGAGAGATTGGAAATAACAGATTTAAAGGCACTTTCAAGGCATACCTTTTCCGTATACTACAGGCAGCGTTTCGCAGGGCAGGCTGCAAACGGTGTAGAAGTACGGGATGCGGAATATTTGCGCAAGTACCTGCTTACACGTTATTTAAAACATTTTATGACTTCTTTCGGACGAAAGTGGAAATAGACTACAGGAATTCTATGACAAAGTCTGCTTAACATTTTGCCCGATTATTTCATCTATGTTGTTGATTGTGGCAAAGCAGTTGAAGTCTGCGAGTATGTCGCGGATCTGTTTTAGCTCATATTGACTTATTACAACGTAAAGAGCCTTGTTCTGCCCTGCGATATAGCCTTCTGTATTCCACTCGGTGCAGGTTCTGCCAAGCTCCTTGTAGATACGGTCCTTAATTGCGTTTATATCATCATGGGTAAAAATGATGCAGGCTCTTTGCGCGTCGAAGCCTTCTTCCACGCGGGTCATTACAACGGAAACCAGCACATAAGTCAGGATGGAATAAAGACCATTATTCCAGCCATATAAGAATCCGATTATCATGTACAAAACTATATTGAACATCAGTACCTGACGTCCGACAGGCAGATGTATCCTGGGACTGAGGATAGAAGCGACTATCTCGGTTCCGTCAAGGCATCCGCCATAGCGCAGAATTATACCTACACCCACGCCCAGAATAAGTCCACCAAAAGTTACGGCAAGTAGATGTTCATTTGTAACAGCAGGAGTGGTCTCAAAGAAAGCAACTGCTATTGCGAATATAGTCATGGCATATATTGATCTGAATACGAAATGGGGTCCCTTTTTCTTCCATCCAAATAATAAAAACGGGATGTTGAGAACCCAGGTTAAAATACTTAGTTTGAAACCGGTAAAGTTGGCAATAATCATTGAAACACCGACTATTCCGCCATCGAAAATTCTGTTTGGTGCAAGAAAGTCTTCAATGGAAAAGGCTGCAATAGTGGCACCTATTCCAATCATTATGTAGCTGAAAATATCTTCTTTCAGGGTGTTGTTATCTCTGAATCCTGCCAATTTAAATCCTCCTGTTTTTTAAAGTTATATTCTGTTTGTGCTTAGAAATATATATAAATCCATTATAAAACCACACATATAACTGAAAAATAAAAAGAATCTTAATCCTGAATTATTCATGACAACTTAAACCTCTGAAATCAGACTCATAATCCGATTTTTTGAAATGGATGCCTAGAATAAGCGGGAATCAGTCTTAAAAATGGGTAGACTGTCCCTATGAATCAGAAATACAGACTTTTAAGTTATCAAGGTACATCAATAGTTGCTATTCCAACTGTGGATTTAAGCTGCTTATATTTGTAAGTGTTTCATAGAACTCAGATATGTAAGGGCAGCTGCTACACAGCTTGAAATAAATATATCTACCTGATCCGACTACCTTAACGGCAATCTTGATCAGTTTCAAACGGATTGTATCTGCACACTGCTTCTTCATG
>NZ_JNKH01000057.1:0-15830 GCF_000701985.1 Butyrivibrio sp. WCE2006
AATTGCGCTTTAACCACAAACGTGTTTCTCTCGAAGACTTATATGAAAAGGCAATGGGAAAATGCCGTCCCAAAAGCAGAGCTCCATCCTCAAAAATCAGTAGTGTTCCCTCGTATTCCTGCGCATGATAAAATCATGCTAGGAGGAACAGCCATGGCCAGTAAAGAACTAATAGCAAAGCTTAGAGAGAAATACATCCAAAACCCGCCGGAAGGCATGTCGGCGAATGAAATCCGCGAGATGGATGATGAAGACCTTCTCGACATGGATTACTTTATGCATGAAGATGATGAATTCTTTGATGAGGTAGATTGGTAATTCAAAACCGACATACCTCCGCTTTGCGTGGCCCGGTCTTGCCGGGCCTTTTAATTCAAGGTTTCGCCGCAAAGGCGAAATTTCCTATTAAATAAAAAAGATTCGACTGAGACCTTCAATCGAATCTTTATATATATTATTATTTATTTTTTAATCCTTAATATGTTCTGTAATATTTACAGCAAATCCGGAAGGTGAAAACAGCAGAGTTGCTCTGGATGAACTTGTATCCGTAACCTTGTCTCCACGCGGATTCACAAATCCATGACCAATCAGGAAATCATAAGCTTCCTGGAAATTATCTACATTAATATTCACTGCTGTGATATCCTGTGGCACATTATTAGAACTTGCAACATTAATGCGATTTCCATTGGCATCCTTCAGATTGTAATTAATGTTATTTCCGCCTTCAATATCTGACTTTGTATGGCGTTTCTCAAAGCCCATTTCTTCAAATACTTTTACAATAGAATCTGCATCTTTACTTACAATCAGTGGACAAAATCCTGTGATTTTCATGGTTGTACCTCCTAATATGAAAACTTGAATTGTTAGCACTCCACTGTATTGTACTCTAAGTAAATTAATTATATATTAACTGCCCATAAAAATAGTTGAAACATTTTCAGCTAATCAGTTCTGCGGATTGTCCTTAAGCCACTGTATTATATCCAGGCTCTCGTACATCGGATTCCCATCGATAAACAGGCATGGAACCTGCATTTTTCCACCAACTCTTACAAGCTCATCAGCTGCTTCCTGACTATGGCTAATATTTATATATTCAACATCGGTTCTTCCGACTTCATCTATATACTGCTTTACTCTTCTGCAAAATCCGCAGGTATCTGATACATATAATTTTAAGTCCATATGCTTTACCTCTCTTTCATAATAGTTCCACTGAGAATAGCTCTCAGTTCATTAAGTTATTAAATATCATCTAAAATTATGATTTGTTTGTACACAATATAATTGTGTCACAACCCAATGTAATTGCAAGTAATTTATTAAAACAAACTGAGCTGCTCGTATTCCATATGACTATTAAGCTGAGGCATCTTCTCACCAAGCATCTCTTTTGCCGCATAACTATCCCAAAGCCAGTCTTTTACCTCTGCCTTATCTATCATAAGCGGCATTCTGTCATGAACTTGAATCATGGACTCATTAGCCGCCGTTGTAAGAACAACAAAAGAATCTCTGTTTTCAGATAGCTGATAGAATCCTGCCAAATAGATCGGACTCTTATCATTTCTGTAAAACGTAACCTTATTTTTCTCCTTGTCCCATTCATAAAAGCCTGCTGCCGGAAGGATGCACCTCCTTCGAAGGACGCTCTCTGAAAACATAGTTTTTTCAAGAACCGTTTCTGCTCTTGCATTTATGATGAGCTTCTTATCCTTACCCTTTATTCCCCAGAATATCTCTGAGACATTAATAGTATCGAAGGTCTTGTTGTTATCCGTGGTATTACGTTTGTCCGTAGTGTTGCATTTATCCGCGATATTGCATTTATACGTTTTAATTTCAATATTTTTGCCATCACTGCTTCCATTTTTATTTGCGAATAATGCAGATGCCATTATTCCGGGAGTGATATCCCCAGCTTTTAAAGATAAGGCCCCTTTCGGTAGCCCCAGCTCTTCTTCCACATCTCTTGCCGTTTTATCGTCTATATAATACCTTCCGCACATGATTATGCCCTTCCGAAAACAGGTGATTTGCAACGTGATATCGTAGTTTTTATCAATTTTATAACGGAGATGGTACTGTAACAACAAATTCTTTCCACGAAAATCCGAAGTTACGGGAAAAATCCCCAAATGTTCCTTTCATCTGTTCCGCCATTTCTTCGTATGAATATTTCATCTTCGTACCTCACTCATCTAACATCAGTTTGCCGGCTTTAGCTTTTTTCTGAAGCCGTTCCATTTGTTCCTTTTCAATTTGCTGAATACTTTTCTCCGGTGTTGGCAAATCTTCGGACATAGTTCCACCAATCTTTTCTATTGCCTTTCGAACCTCTCGCCCGACAGCATAATGGGTTTTCGTTGCCTTATCAGCACCTTGCATGTTGTCTTTCCGCAGTTTTTCCTCTGTTTGGGATATACGGAAGAGATTCGCTATCAGTTCGGTGCTTCCCATGTAGTCAAGGATTTTCTGGTTGATCGTCAATCCCTTCTTGTTATGGATATCGTCGACATCCAGTCCGGCGTTTTCACACGCAATCATTGCTCGCTTTATCACCTTATGAAAATTATCCCATTTTGCGTATTCCAAAACCGGCGCAAGCTCTCTGGCGCTCCAGTATTCACTACCATCATCGCGAATATGTTTTATATCTTCAAATCTTTTATATTCTTTTCCTTTAAGAGACGGCATATTCTTGTCCACCTTTCAGAACTGATGTTCGGAATTATCCTATCATACTTTTTTGATTATTGCACTAGGAAATTTATTTATAAGCTATCAGTGCATAGATATTTAGATATAATGAAATATCCCGGGTGAATCACTCCTGATCACCCTAAGTTCCTCTCCCTCACGACGAAAAAGACCAGGTCATTCGGCCTGGTTTTCTTTGCTTTGCGAGGAGACCTTGAACCCATACAGTATATCATTCGAAGTGCGGAAGAAGGGGCGCACGAGGTCCGGGGGACCTCGGTTTTGCGCCGACCGGAGCGAAGCGGAGCCATTGGTCTCATACAGTATATTATTCGAAATGCGGAAGAAGGGGTGAGGTGGATTTAGAAAAAGGTCCGGGGGACCTTTTTCCCACCGAACCGACCGACGAGCAATTTATTGCGAGGAGACCTTGAACCCATACAGTATATTATTCGAAATGCGGAAGAAGGGGCGCACGAGGTCCGGGGGACCTCGGTTTTGCGCCGACCGGAGCGAAGCGGAGACCTTGAACCGCTTGTGAAACAAGCGGTTCTAAGTCCCTCTCCCGCACGACGAAAAAAACCAGGTCATTCGACCTGGTCTTTTTTTGTCGTGCGGAAGAAGGGACTTGAACCCTCACGATGTAGCCATCACAAGATCCTTAGTCTTGCTCGTCTGCCAATTCCGACACTTCCGCAAATATGATATAAAATTGTTGTTGCCAGAGTTTCGAACTCTAGTGCAGGAAAAGGGACTTGAACCCTCATGATATTGCTATCACACGGACCTGAACCGTGCGCGTCTGCCAATTCCGCCATTCCTGCAAGCGACAATAGATATTGTAGCCACTCAAAGCAGTTTTGTCAACTAATTTTTAAAAAGAATATCTGCCGCTTTAAATAAATCGTTATAACTCCTGTATTTCTGCGCATATTGCACCACAGATACAAGCAAAATCAAAAAGCTTATCAGCACCAAAAACAACATTGGCGGTGAGGGATAAGATAATAATCCGATAAGTGAAGCTACAAATGAAACAAAAAAAGCTGCCATCATTATAATTCGTCTGAGAAGCTCATTCTGAATTATCTCAATAAGAGACATAATTTCCTTTTTCTCTGCAACAAGTTTCTCATCCGATAAAAGATCAATCTCCAGCTTCTCCACCCGCTTAATTCTTTCACGAATTCTTTTTTCCATACCCGCACCTCTAACTTCAAAAACACATTTCAAACAGCCTCGACGATACATATAACTCAGCAATTAAAAATATCCAAAATCATCCGATTCACCCGATTGCTTGAGCCAATCCCCAATTCGCCATAAGCATCTTCAGAATCCGGCAGACATTCCCCGCAAACATCTATTGCCAATATATCACTTCCAAAGCGCTGATTCAAATAATTAAGCGCATCCTGAAGCTGAGTTATGCTCATATTCCCCTGATCCCAGTTAGTCTTTATTTCATCAGGTGATAATACATCCTTGTCTACAGAGATATACACTTTCCCGAAATCGTAATTCTGAAGCCTGGATATATCACTTAAGAAAAATACTCTTCCATCATATTCAGGAAACTCGTCTTGTGTTTCTTTTACAAGACCTTCATCTGCACCCACAATGAATACTCTGTTAAGTTCAGGTCTATCTTTTAATGTATTAAGTATCCAGCTACCGCATGAAAGAATCTCTCCATAGGATGTCCATTTCATATCTGTGTGATGATCAAAAACTATAAGATCAAAAGACAGCTCATCTCCACTTGATAGTTTTTCACACATTACATCAATTAGTATCTTGGACATATAGTGATAATTTCCATTGTCAAAAAAACTGATTTTGTGGACGTATTCATTTGAGGGAGTCAAATGCACTGCCTTATTCTTTATAAAGTCATAAGCATATTCATCACAGATGCAGTTTGTGCCACTTATATCCTTTAAACTTAAATAATCAGATACTTTTTCCCGCGCATCAAAAAGAAAACCCGAATGACCAACATCTTTTGCTATTTCTTCTGCACCAAAAAGAAAATCAGAATGTTCATCATTAGCTTCCGGTTTTTCTGCATCTAAAAGAGAACGAGAGCTCTCTTTATCATAAAAATCGAAGCCCTCGTTCTCATAAATTCCTGTAAAATCGTAGATTGTAACACTCATAATTACTTAGCAAGCATCTCCTGCAAGTGAAGGAGTGCATCCTCCTTAATAATGCATTTTGCTGTCTCTTCAACGTGAGTCTGCTCAGCAGAGTTCATCATCAGCTCCTCTGCATATTCAAGTCCGCTTCTTCGAAGATCATAAACTGCATTTTCTCCGTCAGGTTCAAGTACAAGAGTTAAGTAATACTCATCATTCTCCTTGTAGAGTTTTGATGATGTAATGGGAAGACTGTAGGAAACTTTGGCAAACCTTGCTGCGGAATTTATGTCCTTAAATCTCGCCATATATTTTTCTGTGTTGACTATAGGCTTTGCCATAGCCTCGATATGAGGCTCCTGCTCCTCATCCTGATCATATATCTGCTCAATAAGCTGTGATACATGACTTATCATTTCGTTTAGCGCCTGCCCTTTATCAGAACCGGTCTTTGCTTTGATCGAGTCAACCCTCTCCTGGGTCATCTCCTTAAGAATAGCCTCTGCTGATCCACGTATTCTGTCTGCTGATTTCTGTATATCCTCATTCGTCATCTTAATTGCAAAGATACGAACGCTGCCATCTACCATCATATTTTTACTCATCATGAGTACTTCTGTTTCGGGATCATACCCCAGCTGCTCGCCAACCTCCCTGTTCAGCTGCGCCATAAATGGAACGGTTCTCTTCTCTCCATTCATGATTGCTTCAGGGGTGAGGCCTATTTCGCGTAACTCTGAAGCAGCAATGCTGCATTCAACTGTCGTGTTATTCATTTTAACGATTACCATATAGCCTCATCTCCTTTCTATAAAAAAATGAATTACTACGTTTAGTGATTATAGCTCATTATGTTAGCACTGTCTAGTATCGAGTGCTAATTGTCGGATAATTCACCTTTCCTACTATTATTGTACTATATATTTCGGTGCAAAGCACCAATTTTATTAGATAATTCTTGAACGAATATTTACAAAATTGGTACACGCTATTTTCTATCAAAGGATAAAAAGCATCAAGATTTTCAGACGAAGTAGATAAAATCATGTACAAACAATCTGGTTAATTATGAATGAGCCAACACACTAGTATCTTAGATACCGTGAAGAATATTATTGATTAAAATAAGAATTTCGCTGAAGTAATATTATTAATTAAAAAGACTTCTTGTGGCAAAAATAAGATAGCCCGCAAGAAGTCTTAAAATATTATCCTATTAGCGCTTAAGCTGCCTGAGTTCATCAAGCAGTGTATCAGAAACGGTTATCACGCGGCTGTTTGCCTGGAAACCTCTCTGAGTAATGATCATGTCTGTAAATTCAGCAGAAAGATCCACATTACTCATTTCCAGTGAGCCTGAGCTGATATAGCCGCCATCATCATCCACATACATATTTCTGGCAGGCCCTGAGTTGGGAGTTACCGCATACAGATTTTCTCCCTGCTTTTCAAGACCGGTGACATTAGCAAATTCAGCAACGACTATTCGTCCTGCCACTCTGTTCTGATTATTACTGTAAAGTCTTGTGATCGTGCCATCACGGGCGATTGCAACTCCGTTCATATCTCCCTCAGGATAGCCTTCACCTTCTCCCTGGGCATCTCCGCGGTGAGCCTCAAGCGAGGAACCTGACATGCCGTTTTTGGGCGCATAATTGTTTGTCCCGGAAAAATCAAGCGTAAGCGGTCCTGCCTGTCCTGCATCACCCTGGAAAGCAAGCTGTACCTGTCCCTGGGCATTTCCATTAGCGCTTACAAAAGCTCCGGTTGCGGGATTATAAACCAAATCAATAGTCGGATTGGGTTCTGCAACGCCACCTTCAATCTCCTGATGATTTTGATCAAAGATTGTTGTCACAGTTACACGATAAGTTGAATCATTAGTATCACCTGCATTATCAAATTTTAATCTTGCAGTATAGGTATTTCCATCATTACCATAGAACTCCATATCTACGGTTCTGCCTCTTTCGTCTGCCAGAAGACTGTCTGTTTTACTGATGATTCCTGTTATTCTTTCATAGGTTGTAGGCGCACCGGCCATTTTCTCGATATTCCCCTCATTATCAATCGGAATAACCTGAATTCTCTGGGTAGCACCTGCATTTTCAGCATCAGGGCCTGAGCCGCGAACATAAAAACCGTCAGCTCTTGTTACAAGATATCCCTGCGCATCCACTGTGAATGCTCCATCTCTGGAGTAATTCATTTCACCTCTCTGATTCTCAATAACAAAGAATGAATCACCGGTGATACTCAGATCAAAAACATTATCTGTCTGCTGAATTGATCCCTGTTTTTCAATGTTTGTCATTATAGCCGAATATTTAGCACCAAGACCTACCTGTTTAGCGTTAATTCCACCCTTAGTCATGGTGGGACCGGCTGCTTTTCTTGCATTCTGATAAAGAAGATCTCCGAAAGTAGTCTTCTGTGCTTTATAGGATGTTGTATTAACATTCGCAACGTTATTACCAATTACATCCATCTGAATCTGATGTGTCTTTAGTCCGGCAACTCCGGACCACAATGATCTCATCATAATCTCACCGCTTTCAAAATCGCAAACAAGTGCATATTATTCCTACATCAACTATTTCGGACATTATCATGAAAATCTTTAGCCTGATAGAATAAAGAATTTCGCTTGTGAAATTCTCGCGCAAAGCGCTGTTATTTAGTAATGCCTGATAAAAGCTTCCGGCACCGCGATGAAACTAATGCCGTAAAAACGACATATATTCCAATGCGATGCCGGAAGCTTAATCTTTCATTAGAAATCTTTGGAATCACCTTTGTTAAACTGAAGTTCCTGGTTTTTGATACTTACCTTTGTTCCGGGTGCAATAGATGATGTCAAAAATGCATTTGATCCAACCACTGAATCGTGCCCTATAACAGTCTCTCCACCAAGAATTGATGCACCTGCATAAATTGTAACATTATCTTCGATAGTAGGATGTCTCTTTGCCCCCTTGAGAGCCTGACCGCCCCTGGTGGAAAGAGCACCTATGGTAACGCCCTGATAAACCTTAACATGCTCACCAATTATGGAAGTCTCACCTACAACGATGCCTGTTCCGTGATCGATCATGAAGTATTTTCCGATAGTAGCACCGGGATGAATATCTATTCCGGTTTTTGAATGAGCATACTCAGTCATAATTCTGGGTATGAGCGGCACCTTTAAAAGATAAAGTTCATGCGCCATTCGATTAATGGCAGTCGCCAAAAGTCCCGGATAGGACAGTATTATCTCTTCCTTGCTATAAGCTGCAGGATCTCCATCAAAGGATGCCTGAAGGTCAGTATCTATAAGCGCACGGATATGAGGTATCTTTTTGAAAAACTCATAGGTTATATATCTTGCACCACAAGTAAGAGTCTCATCGCTGGCGTTCTCATATTCATCCACATGTCTGAACGCTATGGCAATCTGTTTCTGAAGATTATAAATTGCATCCTCAATTATCACTGCTACACGATTTGTATCATTATAGCTTCTGTAAATCTTATCCCTATAGTAGCCAGGATATAAAACACGCATAAGCTTTTTTACGATATCCACAACCATATCCCTGTCAGGCTGATTGAAAATATCCATCTTATCTACATCCCTGCCATTGTTGTAATCATTGAGGATAAGCTCAACAATGCCTCCAATTTCATCTCTAATATTCTGACGCTCTCCGATATCCATAGCCATCTCCCATCAAAATTGTTATTTTGTTTTTACCATTCTCACTTCGGATTTTTTGCCGTAAATCTTCTCGTCATGAGCAATTCTATATGGAACAATATAATAATAATATTTTGTTTTACGCGCAAGCTTTTTGTCTATATATGTAAGCTTTAGCTGATTTTTCACCGTACCGACTTTTTTATACCCACTCTTTTTTGCAGTAGATCTGTAAATATCATAGCCGGCAGCCCCTGTGGATTTAGTGTACGAGAGCGTTGTATTTTTTGTTCCCGCCTCAATATTTGTCCACAATACCTTGGAAGGCGCATAGTCCTGGATCTTTGCTCCAAGTGAATTCAAGGTCTTTTTATATGAATTCAGATCATCTGCTGCGATGTACATATTAACATTTTTAGAATTACTTATGGTCCTGGAATAATCTGAATCATCCGATGTGTAAGCAAAAAGCTGAACCCAGTAATGTACATTATTCACCTTGCAGTGACCGATGGCACAAACATTGTAATTTGTGCTGAGCATGTTTCTTCTGTGCCCCTGCCCCACATAGCCATTATTCGCTTCAAGAAAAGCATCAAAAGCCTTGGCTGCTGTCTTGTAACCGTAGGCAATATTTTCGCCGGCATATTTAAATTTATAACCGTTTTCCTTGAAAGCACTGAAACAATCCTTGCCACTGGGTCTCTCGTGATTGAATTTGATAGCAATTTCGGCAGCCCTTAGCATGGCAATCTTTTCAAGATTGTAATCATAAGCAAGCTTGCCTATTCCCTGTGTATAGACTTTCTGCGTGTTATTTGCATTCCAGAGCCAGGTGTCTTTTCCTGTTCTGAAATCATTTATCATCTTGTGCATATTCCTCGCAGATTTTTGGGCATATTTAACTTTCAGCTTAACCTTTGAAAGTGGAAATCTTGTGGCTGTTTTTGCTTCAGATTCAGCAGTCAGCAGCTCCCCATCAAATCCCTGAACCATGTAGGTATAAATCCCGCCCTCTTTCATGGCATCAGTATCTGTATACTTTAAAACATCCCCCTGAACTGTGGCGATGAGCTCATAGGGCATACTGCTCTTCTGTTTTCTGAAAACATAATATCCTTTTGCACCATCCACTGCCTTCCAGTTAACGGTGAGTCCCTCATAATCGTTAGTGATTTCCGTGATCACAGGACTTTTTACAACATTTTTGGCTGTAACTTGCGGATTTTCTGCTGCCCTTACAGCAATTGTCCCCACAGGCTGCTGCACACCGGCAGAAAATAATGCAGCCGCAAGTGCAGTAGCAATTACACACCTGCCGGCAGTAATAAAATCTTTTTTCATAAATCCCCCCTGAACTGATTTTTTTAGAAGCTTTCAAATATCAAAAGCGTACCGGACCAGCTCCTCGCAAAACGGTGGCCGTATCCTGCAAAGCAGGATTCTTGTGGGCTAATTCCGCAATAAATCCTCATAAAAAAGTAATAACTTCCAGCTTCTGAATCCGTATTTTTAACTCTATCATCATATTATAATTCAACTTTTTAATAATGTTATAAAAAAAATTTTAAAAAGTTGTTGCTTTTATTTTGATGTCGTGATAATATACCTTTTGTCGCCGGGGTGTAGCGCAGTTGGTTAGCGCGCTATCTTAGGGAGGTAGAGGCCGCGAGTTCGAGTCCCGCCACTCCGACTATTATAAAAGATCGTAGACATTTGCTCTACGATCTTTTTTATTTCTTATTATAAAAATATAGCGAGAAAACCATTTCCGATGATGTATCGGTGATGGTAGTTCATACAAACATCCCATTTCAGATTTTAAGGCAATTACATTTAATCCACGTGTTTTTCAAACCAATCAGTAATTTCATTTAATCGTCTTACTCTGTGCATTGGCTTTCCGGCTCTGGATAAATCATGATTTTCACCATGAAAGACAATCATTTTGGTTTCAACGCCTCTTACAGCCATAGCCTGCATCATTTGCATAGCTTCAGGCAGCGGGCATCTGTAGTCCTCATCACTGTGAAGAAAAAGTGTAGGCGTCTTGGCTGCATCAACATATTTCAAAGGAGAATGCTTCCAAAGCCTGTCTGCATCAAGCCTGGCATAATAATCATCATATGATATGCCGCACTGATCCGGTCCGAAATATGGTCCGATGTCGCTTATGTTTTTCTTTCAGATACATCTCTTATTTGGTAGAATTGTCATTGATTGAATTTCAATCAGCCCGGGTTATCCCGGACATTAAGGTTAAGGAAATATGATTTATGGATAAGACACAGAGAAACCTGAATATTGGAATATACGCCCATGTTGACTCAGGAAAAACCACACTCTCCGAGGCATTGTTGTACCTTTCAGGAGCAATAAGGAAATCCGGCAGAGTTGATCATGGCGATACTTTTTTTGATACATATTCTCTTGAGAGAAGCCGTGGAATCACCATTTTTTCAAAGCAGGCAGAGCTCGACTTCTCAGAAAACACTCATGTAACACTTCTTGATACTCCCGGTCATGCGGACTTTGCTCCGGAAACCGAACGTACCATGAAGGTTCTTGACTACGCTATTTTGATAATAAGCGCAGCTGATAAGGTCACATCACAGGTGCAGACTCTTTGGAAGCTTCTTGAACACTACAAAGTGCCGGTTTTTATATTTGTAAATAAAATGGACCAGCCTCAGGCAAACAAGGCTGAGATCGACGCAGATATAAAAAAGCGATTAACAGATCATCAGGTTGACTTTTCAGATTTGTTTTCAGGCAGCACAGATCCGTCTGAATCAAGTCCGGAATCTCAGGGAGGCGCCATCTGTCAGATTGATTTAAAGGCGCTTGGCGAAAATGTTTTCCAGGAGGAAATCGCCATGTGCGACGAAGCTCTGCTTGATAACTATTTGGAAAACGGTACAGAAGTATCCCTGAATGACATTACAAGCCTCATTTCCGAAAGAAAGCTCTTCCCCTGTCTGTATGGCAGCGCACTGAAAATGGAGGGTGTAAGGGAGCTTATAACGCTTTTAGATACTTTTACCAGCACCCCATCCTACCCTGAGGAATTTGCTGCCAGAGTATATAAGATTTCAAGAGATTCAAACGGAAACAGATTGTCCTGGCTTAAGGTAATGGGTGGTACTTTGCATGTAAGAGATGTACTGTCATTGTCATTAAAACCCACTGCCGGCTCCTCAAACAACAGCAAAAACACTGAGACGGCCGAAGAAAAAATAGACCAAATTCGCGTTTATTCAGGGGACAAGTATGAGCTTTTGCAGGAAGCCCCCGCAGGAAAAATCGTAGCAGTAACAGGTCTTGACTCATCCCACGCAGGTCAGGGACTTGGAAGCCTTACAGGAGATGCGGCAGGCCTTTTGCAGCCTATTCTTTCATCAAGAATTATTCTTCCTGAGGATGCTGATCCCTTCAGGGTTTTCAGACAGCTAACAGAGCTCTCTGAGGAAGAGCCGCTTCTTTCAATAAATAAAAATGAAGAGACCGGAGATTTCTATGTTCAGGTGATGGGCGAAGTTCAGATGGAAATCTTAAAGCACCAGTGCATGGAGCGCTTCGGACTTGATATCTCCTTCGGTCCCGGAAATATAGTATATAAGGAGACTATCAAGGCACCGGTTGAGGGTGTTGGTCATTTTGAGCCACTACGCCACTATGCGGAGGTTCATCTTCTTTTATCACCGGGAGAGCCGGGAAGCGGTCTGGTATTCGATGCGGACTGCCCTTTTGATAATCTTGCTGCCAACTGGCAAAACCTTATTCTCTCACACCTTGAGGAATTCAAAATTCGCGGAATTCTAACAGGTTCAGAGATTACAGATATGAAGATCACTGTTATCAGCGGACGCTCCCACATAAAGCACACCGAGGGCGGCGATTTCCGTGAGGCAACCATGCGCGCGGTAAGACAGGGTCTTATGATGGCAGAAAGCATTCTGCTTGAGCCTGTTTATGATTTTTCAATAGAACTTCCGTCAGAATCCGTCGGCCGCGCACTGAGTGATATTCAGCGCATGAACGGAAGCACCAATCCTCCCGACATGCTTGCAGATGGTACATCAGTAATAACAGGCTCTGTTCCCGCCTCAGAGCTTCATGATTACGCGCAGGAGCTTTTGTCCTACACCCACGGTGAAGGGCGCCTTAATCTCTCTCTACGAGGCTATGAGCCCTGCCATAATGCTGAAACAGTTATAGAAGAAAAAGGCTATGATCCCGACCATGACCTTGAGCAGCCCACAGGCAGCGTATTCTGCTCCCACGGCGCGGGAACAGTCATCCCCTGGTATGAAGTTAGAAATTATATGCATGTTCATACAGAGTGGCTTTCTGATGATGAAAAAAGAGGTGCAGATACTGAGACCGATCTCACAAGACTTGGTGACAGCCTACAAAGCTTTAGATCCACAGATATAAGAAAAGAGCAGGAGCTTTCCTACGAAGAGCGCACTAAGGCTTATAATGCCACAATACAGGAGCTTGACAGTATTTTTGAGCGTACCTATGGCCCTGTTAAACCACGTTATGATGCAAAGGCAGATGAGGAAAGAAAAAGAAAAGCCGCAAATAAAGCTCCTGAAAAGAAGTATAAAGCTCCTAAAAACATGAATCCGGATAACTCTTATCTGCTGGTTGACGGTTACAATATTATCTACGCCAATGAAGAGTTGCGAAGACTTGCAGAAACAGATATGAAATCGGCCAGGGACAAGCTAATGGATATCCTTTCGAATTTTCAGGGATACAGAAGGGAAATTGTCATCCTTGTTTTTGATGCCTACAGAGTCCCCGGCGGCACTGAGCATGTATTAAAATATCATAACCTTGACGTGGTTTTCACAAAGGAAGCGGAAACAGCCGATCAGTATATCGAGCGAACCGCCCATAAATACAGCAAAAATAACCGCGTCACAGTGGCTACCTCCGATGCTATCGAACAGGTAATCATCTATGGCGCGGGTGCGATCAGAATGTCCGCAAATGATTTCTGGTATGAAATCAAAAGAACGGAGGATGAGATCAGGGACAGGTTAAGCTGAGTATCGACGCAGCCTGTCATCATCCCATTATGCTATGAATATGATTCCAATCGAGTTTAAGGAGACTGTTTCTTATTTCAGAAATCTTCGCTCCTTCATCCTTGGGAAGCTCGTACATTTTAAGGGAATCCAGGGTCATCTCCACAAGAGAAAAATCTTCTACCCTGGAAAATTCCTTCAAGGCGGACATGGCATCCATGAGCTTATCTCTGGATATCATCTCTTTCTTTCCGGAATACATGTGGTCAGAAAGCACTTTTTCATAAAGTCTGTACTCCTCCATGAATCTTTTGTGCTGACTTTTTATAAATCTGATGTTGTTGTCATCTCCGGCTCTCTCCATGGCTGCCGCCAGGGTTGAAAGCCGCATGGCACCGATGATTCGTGATGTACTCTTAAGACCATGTGCCTTTATTCTGTAATTTGCTATGTCATTTGCCTCAATAAAGCTCTCAAATTCCTCAATATTGCTTTCTACATACTCAAGAAAAATATCTACTGAAGAAAGATAGGATTCAGCTGTCACCGCATTTTTTATGCCCTCATGCACATCAAGAAGCGGTTCATGGAAAAACCACTTAGGAAGCTTTTCCTCTTCTCTTTTTATCTGCAGGGCATTATCGTTGTCGACATCATCACCATGCTCTCTGCCATCTATGCTCTCTGCCTCGTAGGTTATCTCTACTCCGGGAACCCCATGCTTTTCCCAGGCTCCGAGAACACGAAGGATTGGTATTGTATAATTTTCATCATTGACCTTCATAAAAAGCATGATAGCCTGATTCTGACTAAGCTTTAGCACCACATCGCTTCCTCTGAGTTTTGTGGATGCTACCTCAACAAACTTGTCCGTAATCTCACCAAGATATTCATTATCTCCGGATGACAGCGTAAAAAGCACCATCCTTATATCCCATTTATAATTACTTAAAAAGCGGTTAAGAAATCTATAGATTGATTTGAAGGTATCTGTATCGGCATTAAGAGCACCTTTTCCTATACTCCTTTCATTAAAGAGCATTCTCAGATTATCCAAACTACTTATGCTGCGCTCAGCCTGCTCATTGTTTTCATCCTCAAAAAATGAGCATCCGTGTTTGCCATTCTGCTTCGTTTTATAAAGGGCTGCATCAGCTTTCATGAAAAGCTTCATATAGCCCTCGCCATTGCCGCTTACTTCAACAGCGCCTCCTGAGCATCCAAGAGGTATATCCATATTGGGTCCCATAAACTCTTTTGCGGATTTTAGAATTTCTTCATTGAGGTATCTGACCTTCTTCGCTATAACGCTCTGATTCGTCAGATTCTCACAGAAAACTATAAATTCATCACCGCCTACTCTTCCGGCAAGATCCTCTTTTCTGATGGCAGATTTTACAAGTTCTGAAAAGCGCACAAGTATCCTGTCGCCCATCTCGTGCCCATACATATCATTTACAAGCTTAAAACTGTCCAAATCAAGAATCAGCAAAGTGCCATGCTTTTTTTGACAGATGCTGTTCAGAATATTTTCAGATGCCGCTTTATTAAAAAGCCCTGTCATGGCATCTATCTGGGCCGCTTCCTTGAGGCGCTTGTTTTCCTCAATATTCTCAAGGACACGCTCTATTCTTTTTATCAAAAGAGCTGCCTTTACCGGTTTTCTTATATAATCCGCAGCGCCCTGCTCAAACCCACGGCTCTCGCTATCGTCGCTGTCATCAGCTGTCATGAAAATAAAGGGGATAGCCGGATCTATCTCGGTGTGGACTATACTCTGCAGCTCGTACCCTGTTATGGATGGCATCTGCAGATCTGAAAGCACCAGATCCGGAAGACATTTTTCAAAGGCTTTAATGGCTTCCTCTCCTGAAGACGCCATAATTGTTTCATACTTATCCTTCAAAATATTGTTTGTGAGCCTTAAAATAAGCTCCTCGTCATCTACAATCAGTATTTTTTTCATAGAGTCACTCCTTGTCAAAACAGCGTAAAAGTGTTGATTTCTGCCATTTTGCAGTATAAATATAATCTACAACTCACTTCCAATATACAGATTGTCCGCATTGTATTAAAATTCTATTTATTTTTAATAAACTATTCAATTAAGCCCCAGTAAATCATCTATTAAAATTTGATGAACTACCTCCACCGACTCTGCGTCGGAAGAGGTTTCTGTTATGCCGCAGAGCGGCATGAACCTTTGGGATGCTTAACGCATCCCAAAGAACAGGGCATGTCCACTATGCCCCTATCCCATTGGGT
>NZ_JNKH01000058.1:0-15483 GCF_000701985.1 Butyrivibrio sp. WCE2006
TTGGTCTGCCTGCCATTGTTATGCCTCCGAGCTTTTTCTTTTATTTTATCAAGAAATGGCTCGGATTAATAGAGATAATTTGATTAAATATCAACGTGTCAGTACACTAGAACTGATAGGTGTTTTTGCTGGCTTTGGAGTGTTCTATGCTGTACTTGATGTACTTTTTTATGTAAAGTACATACATTTGCTGATTTAAGGACTGCTCTCTCACATATTGGAAAGGGCAGTACATTTTCTTTTATGCTGTGGTTCATGGCATGGAGCTTTATGTAATTGTAGATGGGCAACAGGGATATAAAAGGTCCATTTCTTTGATATCTTTTTCTATGTGCTCATATAACACCGCTTACAACTGACTTCCATTATTTGCACGTCCTTCTTTTTCTCGTAAAATAGCGGGATTTTCTACTAAAAAGAATTTTTGATTACTCATGTTCATTTCTTTTCAAGTAAATCAGTATTCTTTTCATGTAATCTGCCATCTTTTTATACTAAAATCAGCCTGTTTTACTTGAAATTTTGAATTAATAACCATGATCGACATGCTTCCATGTTCCTTTATCAGATCTGACTAAAATCCAATTCCACCTGTCATAAGTGCTGTTCGGATCTAGTGAGCCATCTCCGCCTGACGAATCGACATCAAATGAAGATAGCAGGACTATCACCTCATCTGCGTCATTCCTGTCAGCCCAATCCTGATATTCTTTCGAAATATCATCTCCGGCATAATAAATTTCTGTTAATGTACAGCCTTTCCAATTAGCTGCAAATTCACTTTTTATTATCGCTATAGCTGAATCTATATCGGCCTGTGAATAAAGTTTAGATTGAACTTCATGGGTTTGTACATTCTTAACATTTCCATTACAGGCACAAAGACTGACTACCATTGTCAACAATAAACATATGGCCAACATTCGTTTCATGTTTTTCATCTCGCTAAATTCTCCTGAAGTTTAGAGATTTTTTCAGAAACTTCTTTATCTTGTGTGAGGTCATATACCATGCGATAACAGTCAAGTGCCTGGATAAAATCACCAGCACTTTCGGCTTCTCCGCCAGCCTTAAATAAAAGAGCAAGTGTGACAGAATTAGCTTCAGTGGGAATGTTATTCTTTTTTAATATTTTCTGAAGGTCTTCTACGCTTTTCTTCTCTATTTTCTTATTAAGCGCCTTTTCAAGGAATTTCAGCTCTTCTTCTGCCTGCTTTGTCTCGTCAAAGAGCTGGCTGTACATATAGCAGACTGATGCAAGGTCAGGGTCATATTTCTCAAGATAGTACCATCCAAGGTTCCTGTAATATGCCGCCATTTCTGCCCTGGTGCAGCAGAAATTGTAAGAATCCAGAGTATATGCATACTCACCCTCAATATCACCAAGCTGCTTGCAGCATGAAATAATAGAGAGTATATTTTCCATGTCTACAGGATTCTCGAAATGTGCCTTTATCCATTCCTGCTGAGCTTTTGCAATATTTCCTGAACTCATGAATTCCTTAGCTTTTTTCTTGTGCTCAAGTGCTGTATCTGTTTCCGATAAGTCATATTCTTTTCCATCAGATACAAAATACTCATATAGGAACACTTCTGATATATGATTTAAGCTTACCTTCATAACGCTATTTTTTGCTGACATACACTCTATCTCCTACTGTGTGTTTCTTTTAGCAAATATTATAAGCGATTGTGCATTAATTGACGAGACCAGACAACACCTGACATATCTGCCCGGCACCGCCTGGCAACGTTACTAATTGAAGAAAAAATTCTCTATTAATATTCAGATGCACCATGGTATGCAAATAGAGCGATAAATGATATAGTCATGTTATAGAAATCACATTAATAGTAGGCTCGGGAGTAGCTATTAGGACTTCATAAATCAGAAAAGAGGATGAGAATGAAAGTAAACGTCGCAGACTCGGGAAAAGAGCTTCTTATAACAATTGCCGGTAGTATTGATTCGCTTACTTCTAAAGACCTCAGAGCATCAGTAGAAAGCTATCCGTTTGACAAAGCAGATTCAATCATTATCGATCTTGCTGACGTACCCTATGTTTCATCTGCAGGCTTAAGAGAATTTCTGATAATGCAAAAGCGTTTTAAGAAGGGTAAGCTGATTATTAGAAATGTCAGTACCGCTGTCCGGGATATATTTGATGTAACCGGATTTTCGGATATGTTTACTCTTGAGCAAAAATTCGGAAAACCTGACGATTATACTATCTATTCTTTCAAGGATTTTTTGGCTTCAAAAAAGGAAAATAGCCCAGACCGTGTCATACTTGACGACGGAGTAAGTCACTGGTCATGGAAAGATCTTGACAGAGCATCGGAACTGATAGCCGAGGATCTTATAAGACTTGGTGCCAAAAAAGGCAGTCATATTGCCCTCTGCGGAAGCAATTCGCTTAACTGGATTGCTGTCTTTTTCGCGATCCAGAAGATTGGAGCAATGGCAGTACTTGTAAGCCCTTTATTAAAAGCATCGGAAATATGCTTTTTATCTCAAATAGGTGATATTACAATATTCTGCCATGGGACAGGCTCATGGCTTTTAGGAGATTCCGGAGCGTTTTTTGAGGAAATAACAAATTCCGAAAAGTCACAGATACGTTTTCTCTACAATATGATGACTCCAATAGACATTGCGGACAGAGAACCGGATGAAATGATGAGCAATGTCATATCTTCCATAACTGTTCAGAAGGATGATCCCTGCGTTATGATCTTTACCTCAGGTTCCACCGGAGTACCAAAGGGAGTTTTACTCTCTTCATTTAATGTTCTTACAGCCTCCACCTGTGGAATGGATTTGCTTATGACGGATGAAAATGACGTCTATTGTCTTGCTCTTCCATTGTTCCATATTTTCGGAATTTTAGCAGGTCTTATGGTCCCGATGCTGAACGATTCCAAAATAGTTATTCCGCCCAGGATTAAACCGGATGACATACTGCATATTGTTGAAAAGGAGGGCTGCACCATACTCAATACAGTGCCGACAGTCCTTCTTGGTATAGCTGCCCTTCCTGCTTTTAACAGCGACAAAGTCCATACACTTACACGCTCTGTAATTGCAGGAGCCGCAATCTCAAAATCGCAGCTTTTACTTCTGATGAAACTGTTTGTGAACACGACTTTTGATATCGCCTACGGCTTGAGTGAGATCAGCATCGTATCTTATACAGAAAATGACGACAGCATAGAGCGCAAAACAACTACTGTCGGTAAACCAAAAAGTCTTGTCAGGGTTATGATACAGAATCCCGAAACAGGTGAAGAATGCATGGCGGGAGACATCGGTGAAATAATTGTTCAGGGCGAGTTCCTTATGTCCGGATATTATAAGACTCCATTAGAGAAGCAGGACTTTGATGAAAAGGGCTGGTTCCACACAGGAGATCTGGGATTTTTGGATGAAGACGGTTATCTTCATTTTGTAGGCAGAAAAAAAGAGATCATAATTCGCGGCGGAGAAAATATTATTCCGGGAGAGATTGCGGAAGCAGCAACATCTTTCCCAGGTGTTGCTGCGTGCCAGATTGTAGGAATTCCCGATGCCTATTGGGGCGAAGTTGTGGGATGTGCTCTTATGACATCCCCTGATCAAAGCTTTGACGTGAATGCTTTTAACCAATATCTTGTCAGCAAACTGGCAAAATATAAGCTTCCTGAACACGTTTTTGTTTATGAATCTTTTCCAATGCTTCCTAATGGCAAGGTAGATATGGTCAATCTTAAAAAAGACATGATCAGAAGGTGGGGAAATGACTGAAACAAATAAGAAAAGCAGAATGGTTGAACAGGATATAGCAAAGGGTGTTGCTATAATTCTAGTGATGATAACTCACACGCTGACCTTAAAAAGAGAGATATTCCTGATCTTAGGAGGCTTATTTGGTTTTATTCTGCCTTTCTTTTTCTTTATGGCAGGATATAATTACAAACCGGGAAAATACACTTTTGTTCAAAATGTAAAAAGACGTTCTACCCGGATGCTGATTCCTTTCATCGTGTATCTGACGATCGTAACTGTGATTTCAGGTATATATTATTATTTTGCTAAAGGACTTACACTTAAGCAAATCATGGATATATATCTGAAGGCGTTACTTACCAAGCCTTTTACCAATCTGCTTGAGATTGAAGTGCCTTATGGTGGCATGTGGAACTGCGTAATGACATATTGGTTCATTCAGATGCTCTTTGTTGGAAGTGTTGTGTTCTTTCTGGTTGTTGACCGCTGCCTTTCATCTTTATCAAGCCTTATTTCTATCTGCATCGGACTTATGGGAATATCTATGATCTTTGCTCATTTCGATATAAGGATTCCTTTTTATATAAATGAAGCTCCTGCAATTGCCAGTATTATGATAGTGGGCGCTGCTTTTGGCAAACATAATCTGCTGGGACCGGGGATCGGCAGGAAAAAAATAACCCTGAACGCAGTCATAGCTTACATAATCTTTCTTGTGTTTGCAGCAATGTTTAGAGGTTCCGGATTCATCATGGGCGGCGTATTCAGCAGTGAACCTTTGTATGAGTGGAACATCCCACTCACCTTGCTGTTCGCGGTAACAGGCAGTTACGCTCTTGTACATTTCTGCAGACTTTTAACAAAGCCTGGGGTTATATCTTCTGCACTAATCTGGTGTGGCAGGCACACCTTACCGATACTCTTTCTTCACAACCTGGTTCAGCTCTTTGTATGCAGCCTCCTTGGCATTGAACCCTTCAGATTGTCGACGCGCTCTAAGATCAACGACTTTAGAACTTTCGGAATCCTTGCAATTGAAATTGCAGTAACGGCAGCCATCATAATTGTGATTGAACATATACAGAAAAAACTCACATTAAGAGATAATACCTAAAAAAGTGCGCAATTCCTATTCTTTTATTCCCGTGTATTTACTTATTCCACCGATATTTTTGACATCGGTGTATCCTAATGTTTGCATCTCTTTTACCGCTTTTCCTGCCCTTCCACCGCTAAGACAGTATGCAAATATTGGAGTATTTTTATCGGGAATTACTGACACTACGTTTTGTATCTCGTCAACCGGTACATTTATACTTCTGGGAATATGACCGTTCTTATACTCATCTGCACTCCTCACATCAAGTAGTACTGCCCCCTCGGTTTTCTTACAATTTTCCACTTCTGAGTTGATATCCACTCCCTTAAAAAAATCTGCTAATGCCATTTCCTTATCCTTTCTGTTTGCTATTTTGCCCGTATTTAAAACCCTCCCGGAAAGATTGCTTTCCGAGAGGATTCTTTGGAATTAATTTATAATATTACTTTATCTCAAATTCAGGACGAAGCTCTCCTGACTTTGCATTTATTTATTATTGCTCCTGTGCTCCAAGATCAAGAAGCTGTTTCTTCATCTCATCAAAGCTCATATACTTCTGTGTTGAATCGATTTCAAAATCGGCGAAACCATCTATTACCGTTATGTTCACCATGTTTAGACCATCAAAATCAATACCTGTATAAGGATTGTTTTTAATTATTGATTCTTCAAACACTTCAGTATACTCTTCTTCTGTGAGCTCGATAGTACCGTCATAATATTTATATGAATCGTCTTCCATATCATAAACTGCCTGCAACTCTTTTATGCCTTCAAGTTCCTTGCCATTAAAAGCATAAAGATCGAAAATCTCAGTTCCTGACATTCCGGATGTTTGAAGAACAGTATTGCTGGCTGCTGAGACATATATGTGGTTTCCGTCATAGCCGGAAGAAACACTCATGATCTCATTTATTGTTCCATTAGAAATTGAAAACAGATGAGCATTTCCGTTTTCTTCTAAAGGTCCTTCTGAATTTACTGCAGCAAGATAAGGAATTCCACTACTATTCGCATAAATCAGAGCGAAGCTGTCTGCTATTTTTTCCTTGTCATACTCTATGATCTTTTCAAGGTAAGCTGTAGCAAAATCTTCACCTGCAGCATCGCTGCTTCCATCAAGCGTTATAAGCTCGATTTTCTTTAGCTCTTCCTCATAAAATTCCTGATTATCCTCAAAATAATCTATAGGACATTCGTATCCGTAATAATATGTAAAGTTGTCAGTAAGGATCACAACACCTACTGCCTGCTTGGTGTCTTCATTACCTCCGCTCTCATAATCAACCTTGAATACCGGATATGTTAGAGTTGCAGAAAGCTCATCATCCTGCTCTGAACCCGTAATCCTTGCATCGCTATTAACCTGCGCGCACACGATATTCTCAGCATAGGCATCCATATCCTGTCCATCTCTCTGAGAATTCACATAACACATATTTGTGATGACAGTGAGCCCATCTTCCATCATATCCTCATAATAGTAGGTTCCGTCATCATTGTTTTGCGTTCTTAGATTTGTAAGGTCTGAATATTCCGGCGACTTTACTGACAACATATTTTTGGAAGCCAATTCCTCTTCAGCAACTGCTTCCTCTGCGTCAGCTTCTTTAGTATCAACTTCTTCTGCAATTGTTTCTTCAGCATCAGCTTCTTTTTCAGGTACACTATCAACAGTCTTGGCAGCTGAAGCCTTAGCTACTGCATTCTCCGGCACATCAACAGTCCCGACACTACTATCGCCACATGAAACAAGCATTGTTGATATTGTGAGCAATGCCACCAATGATACCAGTTTCTTTCTCCTGTCCATCATTTCTCACCCCTCCTTTAATAACTTATAAAGGTTAATCTCTTTATCCAGTTACCGTAACTTAAGGCATTTTCATAATAAATACCCTCAAGCCTTATCATATGACAGTTAATGTGAAAAAAAAATTAAAAAACAATAAAATCGGCACAAGTTTACAAATATATAAAAAAATGATCAAATATCACTCTATTTCTATTCTCTACATAAAATTAGAGCAGGGATAACATACCATTATCATCCCTGCTCCATTAAAAATTGAGTTCACACATCCTTATATGCTGACAGCGCTTCTGTAAGCTGCAGTGTATAGTTCTTCGTCAACTTTGAGGCTCCAAGTGGATATGCATCCGGAAGAACCTCTGAACATACCTCGGGTTCCCAGTAGAAAATGCCCAATCCTTCATTATCCGGTACTTTTTTTAGCATCCTGATAGTGTTTCCGATTAGCTGTCTTGTTTCTTTTGCCTCATATTCCGGGCCTCCTATTTCAGTAATCATAACAGGCTTATGGAATCTTTCTCTGTACATAGCAATACAATTTGTCCAATTGTTTATGCTGGAGTCGACTTTTTCTTCAGGATTTTCCTTATTTACCATGTCGCACCAGTATGGATAGTCTGAAAAGCCAAGAATATCTGTCATCCCACCATTGTCAAAAAAGTTTTCCAAAAACGGCATAACCCAAGCAGGATGCTGACCACTTGCAAGATGAAGAACCACTTTACATTCCGGGAATATTCTTTTAACGGTCAGATATCCACTATTTATGTAATCGACCAGTTGCGCAGGATGCTGTTCAAGATCTCCCATTGGATGCATCATTCCGGGATTTATCTCATTTCCAACTTGTACCCATTCAGGATATATATCCAAATCTTTCATGATCATTAGAACATTTTCAGTATGCTCTTCAACCTTTTTGCACAATTCTTCATGAGATAATCCTGCCCATGCCTTAGGAATATACTGTTTTTTTGGATCTGCGAATTCATCACTGTAATGAAAGTCCAGCATGATACGCATCCCTGCTTTTTTTGCCCTTAATGCTGCTTCTGATACGCTTACAGCATCGCAGTATCCAAGCATTACCATTGTTCCGTCTTTTTCCTCAACATAACCTTCCTTTGGAGGATCAACAAATATCCTGAATCTGACAGAATCTGTACCTTTTTCCTTTACCGCCTCCAGGCAGGACACATTCTTACCCTTTTCATTAATCCATTTAAAGCCTCTGTCCTCAAGCTGAGTCATCCAACCAAGATCAGCCCCATATGCAAATTTATTATTCATCATCATAGTCCTTTATCTAGTTTCTTTCCATGCATCATACTGTGTATTAAAATCATCAAGCACTACCTGGAGCCCCGAGTCATAGCACTCCTTGATCATCTTATCTATCGTAGAATCCACATCATCCACAAGCCCAAGTTCTAACATAGGTACATAATCATTAAGGACTGCACTTACTGCGGCCTTATAATCAGCCACATTTGAATCATCAAACACAAATGTTATTGTAGGATTATTTACTACCCTTTCCTCCCAACTTTCTGTTACCTTTTCAGCCCTGGGGTCGCCACCTGCTTCTTTAAGATCTCCGTTCTTGATAGCCCATGATGCAGAAATCGCATATGCAGCAAAATCCCCTGCCTTTTCTGTCTCTGTATATTCCCCTGCATCATTTATCGTATAATGTTCATCTTCTACCCCAAGTATCCAGAGATGATTAAGATATGTATCACATTTTAGTATATCCAGCACCATTGCAGCTCTTGCAGGGTCAGCACTTCCTGCTGCAATCGCCATATCATTGTTGGAATAGCATTCACATCCGACAAGATTGTCCTTTGTAAGATCATAAGCTGCGCCAACTACTCCATCAGTCTGTTCCGCCTGCTCGATATATGTAAATACCGAAGTATTCCATGCGATCGATGCACCCTGAAGATTTCCAAAAGCATCATCATCTGTAACTGTGTTCGTAAGGGCACTCCTACTCCATGCCCCGGCATCAGCCAGTTCCTTCATGTCATGTGCATAATTTCTGAAAAGTTCTGTATCATATACAAGCTTTATATCAGATGCTTCAGGCAAAGATCCTTCTTTATAGTCATAAATCAGATCAAAATAATCACTATCAAGGGCAAGGAATGTATCATTTTGCTGTCGATATACGTCCCAAAGCTCATTGTTATCACCTGATGCTGCCAATGCATAAATTCCGCTTTCAGGAGTTTCTTTTTCAGCAATCGTCTTAGCAAAATTCATGTAATCATTCCAGTTATCAAGTGAACTTATGCCGTATTTATCTGCCAGATCCTGTCTTATTGCAACAATCTTTCCCATAGGTGATGCCTGGTTTGAGGGAACCGCTATAGTCTGACCGGAAATGGTTGTTTCATCCCAGCTCTCAGCAGCCTGATATCTGTTTGTGAGCGGCATATTTTTCGAAATAAAATCAGTATCAAGCACAAAAAACGAACCTTTCGCAGCTTCCGTGTACATAAAGCACCAAGGTGCTGTGAAAATAAGATCTACCTGACCGCCTGTAAGTGTCAGAGGATACATCTGCTGGTAATCTGACCAGCTAAGGAAACTGACTTCCACATCTGTATTAAAGGGTTCAAGATATTCATTTGTCTTTGCCAAAACATCATCCCACGCTGAAGGTGTATCACCTATAAGCGTTATATTCACGGTCTTATGTTCAGACAAATCTACATCCCCATACATTTCAGGAGTAGCTTTTACGATTCCGTCTCCAATTTTTGCCGGAAGATCATCAGGTAAAGCTCCTGATGTTGTTGCAGTAGCTTCATCCTTTATCTCTGTAGCTCCTGTATTTTCCGAATTTCCTCCCGCTGAAGCTGATCCGCATCCGGCAAGCATAGATGCTGTCATAGCCATACTTAGAATCACTGACAATACCTTTTTTCTCATGATCATTTATCCTCCTTAAAATCTTTAACCCTCTTAGGGTATTAATTCACGCATCTTCATGACATATCTCCCACCACTTGTTCAATATGTTTTTCATCAGCCCTTGACTGCACCGATTGTAAGTCCCTTGACAAAATATCTTTGAACAAACGGATACAACAACACAATGGGGCCGGTAGCGATTATAGTCATTGCCATTTTCATTCCCTCAAGGGGTATTGACGGAAGCGCTATACCTGATTTTTCAGCCACTATTCTCATCGCCTCAGCACTTCCTAAAATCCTCTGAAGGTAGTACTGCAAAGTGAACATATCCTCATTTGTCACAAATAGCATGCAGTTATACCAGTCATTCCAGTATGCAAGCGCCGCAAACAACGAAAGCGTTGCTATAAGCGGTTTGCTAAGTGGAAGTATCAGTTTCCCAAATATTGTTATGTCATTAGCTCCATCTATCTTTGCCGATTCTGTTATCTCAGCAGGTATACCGGTCATGAATGATTTTGCAATGATCATGTTCCATACTGAGAACATCAGCGGAAGAATGAGTCCCACGGTACTGTTCTTGAAATTAAGATAACGTGTGCACATCAGATACCAGGGAACCAGTCCTCCATTAAAGAGAGTTGTAAAGAAAAAGAAAAATGAAAACTGATTTCTCCAGGGAAAATCCTTTCTACTCAATACATATCCTGTCATCGTCGCCATAAGAACAGAAAGCAATGTTCCCATAACAGTCACACTTATTGTCATTCCATAAGATTTAAGTATTGCTGTGGGGTTCTTAAGGCATAGCGCATAGCTTTGAATACTTAACTCAGAAAGCTTTGGCAACAATGGATATCCATCCCTAATCAGTGATGTCTCACTTGTAATCGAAGCCACTATTATCAGATAAAAAGGGATAACGCATATAAGTGCGAATAATCCGACTATTATTGATCCGACCATATTTACAGCCATCTGATCCTGGCTTACCTTCTTTTTCTTTGTTTCACCTGTTTTGTCAGACTCCTTCAATTCTTCTGTTCTTGTTCCTTCCGTAAGGCTTATAACATCAGTAGACATTCATTACCTCCTTAATACAATGCATAATCAGGGTTTGCTCTTTTAACCAACTTATTGCATACCATTATGGTTATGAAGCAAAGAACTGATTGATATAGACCGGCTGCCGCAGATACTCCCACATTTCCATTGTCGATCAAAAGTCTGAACACATATGTGTCTATTACATCCGTCATCGGCTGGAGGAGTGCACTACTCTTTACTGTTTGATAAAACAATCCGAAATCACCTCTGAAAATATTCCCTATGCCAAGCAATACTAAAATCATCATCGTTGGCAAAAGTGACGGAATCGTAAGATACCTTATTTTCTGCCATGCAGAAGCACCATCAATTGAAGCAGCTTCAAACATTTCCTGATCCATACCCGTTATAGCTGCAAGATATACAACTGAGCCATATCCAGTCTGTTTCCATAACTTTAAAAAGATAAGGACAAATGGCCATGCACCAGGTGTGTTATATAGGTCGAACGGCGTTCCTCCTAACGCAGTTAATACGTTATTGAATACTCCCCGTTCAAAGTTGAAGACATTGTAGATTATGGCTCCTGCAACAACCCAGCTTATAAAATATGGAAGAAACATTAGTGATTGCACCGTTTTCTTAAAAGCTTTATGTATAATCTCATTTAGAAGAATTGCACTTCCCATTTCAAATACAACGCCAAAAGCTATAAAAGCAATGTTGTAAAGTAACGTGTTCCTTGTAACTTGAAATAGCTTTCCAGAAATAAGGAGTGCTTTGAAATTATTGAGTCCATTCCAGGGAGAAAGATAAATTCCACCGTTATACTGATACTTTTTAAAAGCCATTATTATCCCTGTCATAGGAATATAGCTGAATACCACGACATATATGAGTGCCGGTAAAAGCATTATCAGTAACATCCAATGTCTTTTCAGATTTCTTATCATGTTCATGCCTCTCTTCTTATAAAAACTGTAAATAGCCGATTATTACTGGGCTTTCATGCATCTGTACTGATAAAAATTCTATAATTTTGCAATATCCGAAACAATGACATCAACCGACTTCTATGCTAAAATTTGTATCATATATGGGATTAAATGGGAGAATTGAAAGATGCTAAAAGAAGTATCAAAAGATTATATAACCAGTACTAACCCTAACGCTTCATTCAATATAAGTACAGGTAGTGACTCAAATTATTATCAACTAAAGCTTCCATATCAGATAACATATGAATTCTGCAGTGGAGTTGAAGAAAGCGACTATATGAATGCCATTACCTTTTCAGAAGATGCGTCATTCTATGCAAGAGATTCTTTCTATGGCCACGACAGGGCTTTTCACGACCATCCCCTTCATTTTCATGATTATTATGAGATAATGGTTGTCCTTAGCGGAACCGTAACACAAAGAATCGAAAATATAGATTACAAGTACCCTGCAGGCACATGCTGCCTCATAAACAGGGGTATACGGCATGCAGAGAATTTCGATACTGAGGCCAGTATCCTGTTTGTTGGTCTTTCAACAAGCATGATAGGTGAGCTTTTTACAGTAGCTGAACATTCTTCGTTTCGTTCTGAAAAAGACTTTATGAATAGCGGTCTCTACAAATTCATCATTTCTGATCTGGATAATCCTGACCGCAAAGCATATCTGGATATGATACCTGTATTTCATAACTCATCCGGCATGGAACAGCTTCATAAAGTGACAACCGAAATGCTGAACACTATGATGTTCCCACACTTTGGCTCTTCTTATAAAATGAGGAGTCTTCTGAGTGAGCTTTTATATTTCATTTCTTCCAATGATAATTACCACTGTACCGACGTTGAAATGGGTATGGGCAACGATCAGCTACTTTTTAGCCGTATAGAACATTTAATGGACGAGAGAAACGGCAGAATAAGCCGCGCAGAACTTGAAAAAGCCTTAAATTACAGTGGAGATTATCTCAATAGAATTGTGAACAAATATACAGGTATGTGCCTTTATGATTATGGCATGACCTTTTGTCTAAAAAAAGCTGCAAAAGATCTGGCTACAACAAGAACTCCTATCACTTCAATTGCACAGAACCTGCAATTCTCCAATCGAACGCACTTTTATACGTTGTTTGAAAAACAATTTCACATGACTCCAAAAGAATACAGAATCAAGATGACCAAATAATCTCCTTGATAATAATATAGATACACAATATTCATGACTATAGTGTATCTATATTTATTACAGTATTTAATACATCACAATAACAGTAAGATCATCTCCAGACTTTTTCTGCAATTTCCTTTACAAGCTTAAGCTTTGCCCACTGCTCTTCTTCTGTGAGCTTATTTCCAATCTCACAGGATGCAAATCCGCACTGTGGGCTTAAGCAAAGTCTTTCAAGCGGGATATATTTTGCAGCTTCGTGTATCCTCTTGATGACTTTTTCCTTATCCTCAAGGACAGGAGATTTTGTCGTGATAAGCCCAAGGACCACCTTTTTATCGCCAGAAATTTTCTCTAGAGGCTGGAATCCTCCGGACCTTTCATCGTCATATTCGAGGAAAAATGCGTCAACATTTTCCTTGGCAAAAACGTAATCTGCGACAGTGTCATAAGGACCGCAGGTAAAATATGTTGAATGGTAGTTTCCGCGGCAAATATGAGTAGTAATAACCATATCTTCAGGCTTTCCTTCAAGTGCCAGATTATTTACCGCAAGAAGCTGGGCTTTTACCTCGTCAAGCTCAATGCCAAGAGACTTATATCGCTGCTTTGCAGCATCGCCAACTATAGCGCCCCATGTGCAGTCATCAAACTGTAGATTCCTGCAGCCGGCAGCATAGAACTGCTTTATAACATCCTGATATGCCTTTCCTATATCATTAATGAGATCCTCATTAGTTTCATAAAATTTTCTGGTTGTTTCATAATTTGCCGGAACGATCATCTGCTGAAAAGTCTGTGCCGGTGCAGGGATCGTGTATTTAGCTACTGTATTTTCATCTTCAAACTGCTTTAAAAAGTTGAAATACTCAACGAATGGATGCGGCTTTGCCTTGATTTTTCCCACAAGATAAGTATCATCGAGGACAGCAAGCTCACCGTTAAACTTAACACCGTTTCCGGTTGCCTCATGAGCTACGCCCTCAAATCCCCACATGAAATCAAGATGCCAGAAGCTTCTTCTGAATTCACCATCCGTAATAATATGAAATCCAAGCTCCTTCTGCTTTGCAACTACCTTTGTGATTTCATCGTCAGCAACATTATCAAACTCTTCTTTTGAGATTTTCCCTTCCTGATAAGCCGCCTTTGCGTCCTTTAGCGCCTGTGGTCTTAAGAAACTTCCAACAAAGTCATATCTATAAGGTGTCTGTATTTTACTCATTTTTTCATATCCTCCGTTTTTAAACTTTAGGATATTCTAACAACCACAATTTCATGAGGAAAATACATTAAAAAAACAAATACCCATAGTTTTAAACTATGGACAGATTTTTCTCCAGTGCATTTATATAAAAATCCGCATATCGGCTTGGCAGCGTGTTTTTCTTGTGTAAAACTCCTATCCGCATGCATTTGTCCACGGCCAGCGGTCTTGCGATTATGCTGCTTCCGTTAAGCTTCGAATCGATAACTCCGCTGCTGACGGTAAAACCATTTAATCCTATGACAAGGTTGAAAAGCGTTGCTCTGTCTCTTACCTGTATATTCTTTGGAAAATCCAGCACACTCATAAATTCCTCAGAAAAATAGAAGGAATTGTTGTTCCCCTGCTCGTATACAAGATAAGGATATGGCTGCAGATCTTCCACCGTTATGATGTCTTTACCTGCCAGCGGGTGGTCTGAGCATATGAAAACATGTGGAGCTGCGACATATTTTTCATCAAAAACAAGACCGTTGTTTCTGATGAGCTTAGAGATCACTTCCTCATTATGCTGGGAAAGATAGATAACTCCTATCTCGCTTTTACCATTGGCCACATCCTCGATGATCTCTCCGGTCTGAGTTTCTCGAATGATGAAGCTGTACCTGTCCGCATCGAATTCCTTGATCAAATCCACAAAAGCGTTTACCGCAAAAGAATAATGCTGGCAGGATACTGAAAACTTCGGGGTTCTGCGCTCACCGCTGCCAAAATATTCTCTCATGTTGTCAGCCTGCTCTAGCAGCATCCTGGCATAGGATAGCAGCTCCTCTCCCTCTCTTGTGACAGTAACTCCTTTGTTTGATCTGACAAAGGCCTTCACTCCCATCTCTTTTTCCAGATTATGTATAGCATGGCTCAGTGAAGGCTGCGATATAAAGAGCTTTTCTGCAGCCTCTGTGATATTTCCGCAATCAGCTACGGTTACCAGGTATGTCAATTGCTGTAATGTCATTTTCTCCTGCTCCCCTTAAATCTTTCTTGTAAAATCATAGACCAGAACTATGAACAATTACAATATCAAGTTCAATCAACCAATTTGCGTTATAATAAACCTGAATTATTCATGACAACTTAAACCTCTGAAATCAGACTCATAATCCGATTTTTTGAAATGGATGCCTAGAATAAGCGGGAATCAGTCTTAAAAATGGGTAGACTGTCCCTATGAATCAGAAATACAGACTTTTAAGTTATCAAGGTACATCAATAGTTGCTATTCCAACTGTGGATTTAAGCTGCTTATATTTGTAAGTGTTTCATAGAACTCAGATATGTAAGGGCAGCTGCTACACAGCTTGAAATAAATATATCTACCTGATCCGACTACCTTAACGGCAATCTTGATCAGTTTCAAACGGATTGTATCTGCACACTGCTTCTTCATGGAAGCACACAGA
>NZ_JNKH01000059.1:0-15141 GCF_000701985.1 Butyrivibrio sp. WCE2006
CGAAGCTTCATCAGCGATAATCTTCCGTTCGACTTGCATGTGTTAGGCACGCCGCCAGCGTTCATCCTGAGCCAGGATCGAACTCTCACGTTTAAATGTTTCTCAAACATCTCTGTTTAAGATCGTTCGTCTTCTGACCAGAACTTAAGCTTGGCTTTTGTTCTGTCCGTTTTACCTTTAGTTAGGTTGTTTTGTTCTCTGAATATTCTTTTTGGAATTTTCAGGGTTGCATTACTATTTCATTGTCAAAGTGCTTTGTCTTGGCTTGTCGCTCAAGGCTCAGTTAGATTATCATGCTGCAAATATAAAGTCAACACTTTTTTTAAGAAATTTTCTTAAGGAATTATTAAATTAACAATAAACCAGTAATTTAGCGGTTCTTACCCATTAAACTTTCGATATTTTATTGCTTTTTCCCGCAAATTATTTAAAAAATTTATTCACAGACATTTTCTTTATGTAAGTTATGTCTGACTCTTCTATACCCCATCAATAGGATTATATTGTTTACACTAAGCTTGTAGAAAACCTCACCAAGTAACTCTGTTCGAGCAAAAAAATTCTTGATGTCAAAAAGTCATCAAGAATTTTTATAAATTAACCTATGTAAAATCTGATAAATCAGCTTTCAAAAAGATAGACATTCCAGGACAGTGGTTTTACATACACCTTAAACTCTCCGTTTTCAAAGGTGAAGGATTCTTCTGTTTCAGGCATCAGGGCTTTATCATTTTCATATGTATTTTTAATATCCGGATAATCCGTATGCATCGTATATGCACCTGCGGGCTTATATCCTTCAAATCCCTTAAGATCAATTGTTAACGGATATTCTGTTTCTTCATTTCTATTGATTGCAAATACTGCAATTTTCTTCTTTTCCTTATCCCAGGCACCTGCAGCATCTATATAATTAACACCTTCTTTACCTGTATATTGTGATGTATCTTCAATTGCATATCCAGGCATATCATAGGTCTCACAATCCACTTTGACATCCAGGGAAGTACCCTTTGCATATTCAAGAAGCTGCATAAATACATAATGAGAAGCGGACTTCCATACATGATCGTGGTTTGATGCAGCAAGAGCGGATAATCCTCCTGTCATGCAGCCTATTTTTACTCTGTCGGCATGACGTAGAAGTGCAAGCTGTATTGATGCCATCGAAAGTGCGTGTATCATGTCTCCTCCGGGAAACTCACGCTCAGGCATATTATCCGGATCATGCTTTATATACCTTCTTTCCGGGTCAAAACGATAATGGTTTCTCGCCATATTGTATCTTCCATATCCCGGATGCAAAGGTTCTAAAGGTCTTACCATCGCACCATATTCATCAAAAGATATGTTAACCTGCTTAGGAGACCTATGCTTTGATGCCACATAATCGATCATTGCAATCTCTGTATTAATGAAGTCCTCATAATATAAGGAGCCGCCAAGCAAAGCCCTTATATCTCCGGGAGGTGCACTATGATAATGATGTACCGACACATAATCAACTACATCGTAACACTTATCAAGAGCCTTCATATCCCATTCCGGGAAGCCTTCCATAAAAGGTGCTGAAGATCCGCATACAGCAGTTTCTATTGTCTCATCAATCCACCTTATCGCCTTCGATGATTCAAGGACTTTTGAGCCATACCCTTCCGGGTTACTGCTAAATGATCCAAGCTGCCAGGGGCCATCCATCTCATTTCCCAGATACCACATCTTCACGTTATATGGTTCGTCATGGCCGTTCTTTCTTCTCATATCCGACCAATATGTACCACCTTTATGATTTGTATATTCCACAAGATCCATGGCATCCTGAATCGTTCCTGTTCCCATATTCACAGTATAAAGCGGTTCGGTTCCCGCCTTTTCTGCCCATTGAAGGTATTCATCATGACCTACTTCATTCGTATAATACTGATGCCATGCCGGATCAAGACTTACTTTTCTTTCATCGACAGGACCAATTGAGTTTTTCCATTGCCAGCATGATACAAAATTTCCTCCAGGCATTCTTACTGCCGGAAGATTTGTCTTTTTTATAGCATCTAAAAAGTCCCTTCTAAATCCCTGCTCATCAGCAGTAGGATGTTTGGGATTAAACATTGTTCCGTTAACAATCGTTCCGATTGGTTCCATAAAAGCTGAGAATAATCTGTCTGATATACTTCCTACTTCATATGATGGATGAATCGTAATTTTGGCATTTTGAGCCATGTCTTGTCACCTCCGGATATATAGTAATTTTTATAAGTAAATTGGTAACTTTATTACAAGCTGTAAGCAGTTGAAAGCAAATCTTGTTCAGAAACTCCACACTAAGTTCAGCTAACCCTCACTAGTGCTGCTGTCATTAAATACCTCTACTTTTTACGAAGTATAAATTGTTCTTCTGCAAGGCGGAGGAATGAGTCGTACCGGGCGGTACGGCGATTGGCGCCAACGCAGCAGAAGACAATTTAGACAAGTAATAAAGTCGACTTATTTGATGACAGTAGCACTAGTTGTTCTACTCAAATAAATACGAATTTCGCTTGCGAAATTCTCACGCTATTGTACGATGTCCGGGAGACATCGGTTCTGCAACGACCGAAGTTAAACATAAACACGGTTGCTTCAGTAACTTATCTTTTAGGAAATCCAACTAAAATTTACTAAAAAAGTCTTACGCGCTATATTAATTTAGCACATAAGACTCTTTTTCTCTTAAAAAATCTTGTTCAGATTATGCCAATTATTGCTAAAAAGGCACTTATTTTAATGACTTTTTCTACTATCTACTGCTTCTTAAACTTCTCTAAAACAGATGCCATTTCACCTGCTTCAATGGTGAGAACATTTGATGAAAATACTGTTTTAACAATCCAGATAAGGAAAACAAATACCAATATAGGTATGATGCAGGCTGTAACGATCATGACTGCCAACGATTCCAGTAATCCACTTAAAAATATAGTCACTCTATCGACTGTATTACTTGTTATTGTTGTCAGTTCTCCCAGTAGTCCGCCTCCCGTCTCTCCTTCTATATTCAGCTCATTATATTCTTCTACTGTGTTATTCACCCTTTCTGCCTGTGTCTGATATACCATATCCGACAGCTTTACACTGGCAGGAACTATTAAGAATAGAACTATTCCAATAAATGCTATCTTTCCTGCGATAGTTATCCAATTCTTTTTTCCAAATATTACTGCCCCACACAATATCAGACAGGCAAATGGAATAAACAGCGAAAAAGTCACAAACCCTGTAATCCATATCATAAACTTCTCAAGATATAATGCGCTGAGTATCAATAAGAAATACTTAGCCAGTTCTGCAAGCTGCTCTGCGATGGGAGTACACATATCTCCCGGAAGAAGTGACAATGTAGCTGATGTAGCTGCTGCACCACCGGAAAGTGTCATGACAGTGCTTATCTTCTCTTCTGTCTGTTCTATTGAATGAACATGAGTCTGTGGATCAGCAGCCCACGGCGCTATTCTTGTAAAAGATACTACGGCTATTAGGATTAAAACGGTTACAAGTGCAATTTTTCTGATATCCATTCTCAGCCTCCTCACTTAAAGTCAATAGTATAACCAGACATCTGTGGAAAATTTCTGATAAAATTCATAACGAGATTTTTAGCCTGTTCATCTGATCTTTCAAGGATTCCACTATCCAATGCCTTCTGTTTTGCTGTATTTTCAAACTCTGCAAGCGAAATATTATAGTCTTCAAGTTTTAGCGGATTCCAAAGTGATTCGTTTTCGGAGTAGATTCTGAATGTGTCTTTATCAATTGTAACTGCCTGGATTTCAGACTCCGGAAGAGTTACCAGAATAGTCTTTTTATCATCATCCTTATTTATCTGAATTTTCTCAAAATCTATTCCCGCCATGACAGAACCATCATAGCTATATACAAATTCTGATGAGGTCGGTATTACCCAGATATTTTTTTCCTTCGTGTATGTTTCAACCTGAGTAAAATAGTATTCCTGTGTCATGAGAATACCCATATTTGAAAGACCATCCTGTATTGTTTCGGTACTAATGGATACAAGTGTCTTGTCTTCTTTTGGTTTAATCTTTGATATTGTAGTTTGCTCAGTCTGTTCGTTCGCACTCTGATTACTGCTCTTTATGTATCCTGTAAGTAGAATTATTATTGCAATTACAGATATAGTTATTATCAAAAGGTAAAATATCCTGCTTGCTTTCTTAAAGCTATCCATGGAAATCCTCCTATTTATGCATATTAATCAAAATTGTGCCTGACGGTTTTCTTTTTCCAATCTACTGCTCCACATTTGGTACAGCCATAATATCTGTAGTTTCTTGTAAACTTACTGTCGCGCTTTCTATAGATTTTCGCACCGCATCCACCACAGGTAAAAACATACTTAACAGATCTGCTGTCAGGCTTGTAATTTTCTACTCCTTTTTCTGTACCACTGGTCACACGCTTTATATTGTAACCATATTGTTGATTCATCATCTGAGCATATTTTTTCCATCTGCCTTGATGTTTCATGCATCCGTTGCAGGTATGGAGAAGCTCATGTATTATCGTTTCTTTACAGGCTTTCTCCGATATGCGCTCATCAATAAGAAGCATCTGTGCAATCTGAATTGAGTAAGTGCCGTCTATTTCCATTTTGCACTGTCCCCATCTACTCTTTGCACGGGTATTGATTTTCCATTCTTTTATTGTTCCTATCTGAATTCCAAGTGCAGATATTTCTGACAGGCATTCTTCTTTTAATCTTTCAAAATCTTTCATTTATTATCCTGAATTTTCTATAGTGTAATTATTTTTATAAGAAAGGATATCATTGTGTACGATGCTCATCTTTATTCTGATTGCAAAATGAATACAGCCATATACAAGCAATCGGGTAAATCACAATTGATATGAACTACGCTTATACTGTATATTTTCCTTTCACCCGATTATTGAAGGAAAGATGGATATCTCATTGGACAGTAGTTCTTTATCATTACACAGACATGAAGTGATCATCATGTCATATCCCTTTGAACCAAGCCTTCTCTCACCTTTGAGAATAAGGTGAATCTTCTTATCCTCGGTCATATATTCTTCAGAAATAGAATGACCAATCTCCCCATTTTCCAAAACCTTCCTGAAATCCCCTAAAAATGCAGGGATTAAGACTTTTCCTGTTTTATTTCCGTACTCCGGCCCATATATTACATTAATTTCATTTTGCAAAATCTCTTGAAAAATCATATATACTCCAATAACACTGTAGCTAACTATTAGTTTTTTATTAAAAGGTCGTATGTAACTCCATATTTTTTCGCAATATCACTGGCATATGACATTCCTTTAGGAGGTGCAACCTAAATTTTATAGGATCTGTTTCCTTCATCCGCACATACAATCAATGACGATGCCTTGTATTCTTCAGATTCATTGTTTATATCAGATACATCATATGCAAGCTTGTGCATATGCGTATTGTATATTGTTCTTATTCCCTTTTGCAGAATGGCTTTGGTACAGTCTTTTGCTATATAGTATCCTTCTTCAAATGATGTTGTAGAAAAAGTCTCATTCAGAAGAATCAGACTATTACCTGAAGCCTCTACATATATTTCTTTGAAACGCTTGCATTCTTCCCCAAGTCTTCCAAGATCCATGGTTTTATCTTCATCAGCAGGAAAATGTGTAAATATCATATCAATTGGCTTGTATGAAAAGTTTCTTCCAGTAACATAAATTCCCCCCTGTGCCATAAAGAACAATTGTCCAATCGCCTGTGTAATTGTGGTTTTTCCACCTCTGTTTGCACCGGTAAGGATATAAACACAATGCTCTCTGTCAAATGTAAGATTATTGCTGACAATATTCTGCGGTGATGCTCCATCTTCTATAATAAGCTTCATGTTATATACTCCGCCTGAATACATAGTTGCATCAGATGATGATTCTGTGAATCCGTCTGTATCAGGTTTGCAGAATTGAAAACCTCTCTGTATGAGTTTTTCTATAAATTCTGCCCATCTTATATAATATATGAACTCCGGCATCAGATCTGTAATGTCAGTTATAGTAAGCATTGTGTATTTTCCCAGAATTTCTCTTAAATGCTTTACTGTACTGCTAAGCATCCGCTCAGTTATTTCATCCATATAATTAGTTATACTGCGGGTACTTTCATCAGATTCCGAAACACTTTTAATACTCATTAACGCAAGAGGGCTGAGTGGTGGAATAACTGGTATCTGAGACTGTAATAATGGATTTTTCGCAGTGAATTCGTCAAATTTATAGCTTCCATCCCAGTCGTTTCCATCATTAACATTATCTTTTCCTGAAACCTTATCTATAAAATGGCTTATAATATGTGACTTTGTAAAAGGCTTGTTATTTAAGGAGATTATTCCTATCCCACAAGCTTCAAATCGTTCATTTAGATTAATTCCTACCGTAACACTCTTTAAATTTTGTGTATTTGCTTTAAGTTCTTCAATATCTTTGCGGAGTCCTTCGAATCCATTATCATCATGCAGAGCATTAACATAATCCTTTAGAGCAAGAAGTCCTTCAGAATGGATATCAGCTTCGCTAAGGCACTTTCTCAAAGCATCAATTCCTGCAATATAGTCCCCTATTTCATCGAGCCTGTGAAGTAAATCCCACACTCCCGGATTATGGTCATGATCATGCTTATAACTTCCATATTCCTTGAGAAAATTAATACGATCCAATGTTTCCATAATATTCTCACGCAGGGAAGGATTGCTGATAATATCATTAAAAACGTCTGCTCTGTAAGTGGCAGTCCTTTTATCGTCTGTAATCAGACTCATTACGTTTAAAATATACTGTCTTTCATTTGGCTGCGCTGACAGTTTATTTATTACTGTATCCATGCCGATATCGTGAACAGCTATTTCAGATATTTTTTTAAATTCAAGTTCTTTATTTGGGAAAAGCAGACTGATTTTTGACATAATAATCTTCTTCCTTAAATTGTAAGTGTTATAGCAATGATTTTACTATATTTATGTGCATGCGCACTACTTAAAACTTACCTTTTGACGATTGCTTTTCCAAACTGCTAAAAATAAATCGGAAATTTTTAATAGAAAATATTTAAGAAAACAAAACACTAGCCCTCGCATAGCGATGAAAAGTTTAGTGCTCTGCTTTGCTCATCCTTAACCCAATTGCAATACCTGAAAATCATATTGTATAGCAATTGAATTAATCATGAGTAAAACAGTTCAATAGTTTAATTCCCCCTCTTTAAACTACTACTTGGTTTTAGTTATCTAACAACTGCGCTTCAATGATGTCGTAGTCATATGAATTCTGCTGAAACTCATTAAAGCTGCCTTTTTTTGCCCTTTGAACCGGAGCTTCATAGCCTTCCTTAATGGCCTTGATCAAGAATCCTGTAATATTATCAATCCTTCCATTTGTAGCATCCAGAACCTTGCAAGCTTTATCGACTTTTTCTATATCATATTCAGCAGCTTCTGCAATAGCTCTAAGATCTCTGACTTTCAAATTGCCGTAGATCATATCACTAATCTGATCGATAAAGCTATCTTTCTCTTCAGATGTCAAAATTCTTACTTTCTTTTCTTCGACAAGTCTTGTCTTTTTCTTGTCATAAATAAAGAAACGGATTGAATGTATCCTGCCGCCTCTTCCTGACTTAATAGGCTCATATTCAAACCTGATACTTGTGAGCTTATCAAGTTCTTCCTTTGCTTTATCAAGTGTATTCTTTCTAAATGTACTAAAAACGCTGTATTTAGGCTTGCCTGTTTTATTTGTTCCTTTATCCTTTTTGCGCTCTGCTGTTTCCTGTGATAATTGCTCTATATATTCAAAATCAACATTAGACTTTTTAAGCGCGTTATATATTTCTTTATTTTCGTTGGGGTCGATAATTCCCAATCTCAATTTAAGGTCAGTAAGATTGATAACCAATATGTATGGTTCAGAATTATCAAGATTTTCACCACGGCGATGGGCAATATAACTCTGCTTATCGAACTCAGCTTTAAGAATCTCATATATTCTGTAGCTATAGATACTCTTAAGAGGAATGGTATCTTCAAGGGAAAACATTGTATAGTTTTCCTTAAGCTGATAAAGCTGGTCCGTAATTCTGTTGTTGTAACGCATCTCAAGAATTCCATCTTTAAACTTGCAGTCTGTAACTACATTCAGAGCCTCAAGTTCCTGAGTCTGATCATTAGTGTAAATAATTCTCCAGTCAAGTAAAGATGCTTTTTCTTTCTCAGGTTCTACAAGGTCTCTGATATGCTCATAGAATGAACCGCCCTTACTTCCGAATATTCTTCTTAAATCACCACCATGTAAAGTAGTGACCAGCTGTCCTGTTCTATCATCAAGTTGTGCCTGTTGGATTCCAACGGAAAAAATCTTCTGAGCCAGAAGTGAAGTTGTCCCCTTAGCATTAATCAGGCTATTAGATTTGGAATACTGTCTGCCCTTCAGGATGCTAAGATCGTATGAATCATCTTTTTTCTTACCCATGTTTCCCCCAATACTTATAATCCTTTTTCATATAAAAAATTATATTTGAAAACAAACATATTTTCAACCTCAAATCTACATACCTTATCCCCCATTACGTCACAAGTGATTATATCATACTTTCATCTTAACCCTAATACTTTCACTTCTTGTTCCCAATAACGTCATATGTTCTAAAATATTCAAAAGTAATGACGTATTTGGGAATTCTTCTGTTTTTGACTGTTGTAGTCAACCATTTTCTGTTATCATTATCATTCCCTTTTACGTCACAAGTTAAATCTAAATCATTCCCTTTTACGTCATAACTTAATTTTAGGAATCCCTTTTTCGTCATAAGTTTGATTTTTCTATTCCCTTTTACGTCATAAGTTATTAAATGTAATGCTTTTCCTATTTCCTCTTATCCTATATTTTGTAAAAAAAAATAATGGGATAACAATTCCTTGTTCCCATCATTTTCTATGAATTATTTTCTGGTATTATATTGTTTGTGTTCCCTTTTACGTCACAAGTTATAACTTCGTACCTTTTTAGGTCATAAGTTAGACGATATTCATTCCCTTTTACGTCATAAGTTAGGCTGCAAACCTATAACCTGTACATTATATTCACAGTAAAAAACCTCTATTTAAGCCACTTAGTATATTTGATTCCCTTTTACATCACAAGTTAATAAATTTTTTCCCTTTTACATCATATTAAATCCCCTATTACGTCACAAGTTACGCCATTCAAGTCATAATGAGATTCCCTTTTACGTCATAAAAAACGTTCCCTTTCTCATCACTTTTTGCGTCCTAAAACATCATAACTTAATCCCTTATACGTCATGGGTATTTCCCATTAACGTCATAAGTTAAACAAAAAATCCAGTTATTATGCGGTTTCTCTTAGTATTAATATAAATAAAAGAAGTGTTGTATTAAACAATATAAAAAACACAACACTCTTTTGCTGAGGTAAATTATGATAGGAAATTTAATGTTTGAAGTATTCTCTATGATCAGGAGTAAACCTTACAACTAATTAAAGAGTATATTGTATTCATCCTTGAATTACTGTAAATGCCACCTTGTCATAATTAAGAGCTTTAAAATCTTATTTTTTGTAAATATTTTTTCTTACTGTATCATAATATTCTTTGTTATTGGCATAATCTGCTTTTAAAAGATCAACGATATAATCTACTCTTGTCTTCCCGCTTGCTGCTGATGCAACTGTAAGCATTTCTTTTTCTGAAACGGATAGTTTGATATTAAAAATACTTCTTTCTTCATCTGTTTTTCTGGGACGTCCAACCTTCTTTTTTTCCTTTAAAGGGGGATTTATGGATGTTTCTTCAAAAGTAGGAGGTAATTCTTCTTCGTGAGTTGATTCAGGAATTACCGGTTCTTTGGAAGACTCTGGTGCTTCTTCATAAAGCTGATCAACGAAATCATCAGTTGCTGTTTTATTTCTTTGCTTATATTGAGTCAGAAATCTGTTTTGTCTTTCTCCCATTTTCTTTACTCCTGTTCTGTTCTGCTTATTATTTCATCTACTATATTTCTATAATCAATCGCCGGAGTAGATGATTTTTTGTAATGTTGAACAGGTTTATGCATCATTTTTGATTCATCTACAGCAGCTGCTTCTCTAACCGTCATAATAAATGGCTTCTCATCTGTTTTTATGTCAGATGGAATTTCATTATCGATTTTTTCATTAATAATTTCGATGACTGCCTTACCAATGTTAGTATCTCTAAATCTTGTGACAATTATTCCCATAATTTTTGATTCAGATAGTTGGCGTTTTCCAGGCTTATGGAATTTCATCATATCTGTTGTGATGGCATCAATACCATCTATACTGTCCTCACCGGAATCTACGCACATAATAAAATAATCTGTTGCTAAATAGCTCATGTTAAGAAGCTTGTTTCTGGCAGGAGCTGTGTCGATGAGTATGTAGTCATAATCTGGTCCAACAGCTTCGATTAAATCTGCCAAAAGATAAGCATCCTGTACGTCTTCAAATTCCTTATCAGCACGGGACATGGAAGGCGATCCGGCAATAAGATCATACCCTGCAGGTACTTTCTGTATTGCCTTGTTCAGGTCAACTTTTTCTTCTTTAAATACTTCAAAAATTGATGGAAGTGTTCTGTCGGCTTCAGCGTTTTTAGTAAGGTTACATTGCTGATCAAAGTCGATGGCTAAAACTTTTTTTTCAAGCTTAGTAAGTACTGTAGCTATTTCTACAGTGGATGTTGTTTTTCCAACACCACCCTTTTGGTTTGCAAGTGCAATTGTAATTGCCATTTTAATTCTCCTTAATTAAGTAAATATGAAATACACGAATAAAACCGTAAATATAAAATATAAAGAATATGTATAAATATATGATAAATATGAAATATAAATCATTTTAGCACCGATATAAGCGCATGTAAACAAAAAAAGTAAATATTATAAATAAAGGATATAATATAAATAACGTATATATGAAATACAAGATAAAGTGAAAATATACGGTTAATAACAGAAAAATAATGAACGATTTTACATAAACGAGTATCGAAATATAAATAACATAAATATTAAATATAAAAAAATATTATTTTGTTTTATTTTTATATTTAAAGTATTTAAGCAGTGGATTTTCAAGATAATTTGAAGCATATAGGAGCTGTTATACATATAGTAATATAGTGTATAGATTAAACAAATGTTGGATAAAATTATTGAGATTACCAATGTCAGGTATGTAATGAGTTTATTTTATCCAGTTCGGTATGTTATTGTACTGGATAAGTCATAATTAATTATTTTCTATAGATATAAATCTAATTTATAGAAATTAATCCTGATAATGTAAATGAAAAAAATCAAACATTATATGTAAATATTTACCTACTGTTCTGTCTCACATTACTCATAATCAGTCAGATTATAAATAAATGATTTTATCTGCTTTTTTGAAATTTTGATGATGTCATCATTTCAAATTCCATTTTCTTTCTTGTATATGAAACAATTTGCTGCACAATTTAACTATAGATGAGCAAGCAACATACTTCTAATAAAAGGGGAAATTTAAAACAAATGAGTAAATAATATAAATTAGAAATATATAAAAATAGTAACTATATGATCCGTTAAATTTTTAAAAGGAAAAAATATGAAGAAAATTTGTTAAGCTCATAAAGGGATAACAGGATTTTTTAAGAAATATTTATAAGCTTAGGTAATATATATAATATATTTATAATAAATAATATATTTACAAAAAGATATCGAATTAGTGAATAGTAAATATTTAAAATACAAGTCAAATAAAATTACAATGTAGTAATAAAAATAAATGTTAAATAATTTAAATTTACGAAATGAAAATAAAGTCAGTAACGAATAATGTTAAGTATGAAATTTACTATATATAATAAATATATAATATACAAGAAATTCATAGGAATTAAATTGGGAAAGAAAATTAATTATAAATATACGAAAACTATTAAATATATTTTAAGTTATAAATATATTTAATAGATGAAAAAAATACCACTGAGAAAAAAGTTTAAAATTTACGAAATGATATTAAAGATATTAAATTTACGAAATAACAATCGTGATAATTTGAATATAACTAAAAGAAGTAGTTAATTTAATAATTATGACTTCCTGCAGGAAATGAGGCGATCACTCCCAAAAATCCTGGGCTAAAAAGAGTCATAAAGAATCAGCTGCAAGAGGTACATCACTTATGGCCAAACTCGCAGGATTGCCCTTGTTTAACAAGGAGCTGTTTCAATACGTTTTCCGTTTTATGAGGATAAACAAAAATCGATAATTATTAGTTTACTAAATATACACAACACTAAATATAATTAATATGTTATGTAAAATATATATTTATTAAATATAATATATTTGATAAATATGATATATATTAATAATATGTAAAAACTACCTTACGTTATGAAGGCAAAGAGTTCAAGAGTCAGGTGTTATGCAGAATATACTCTTTACTTCGAAATAAGAAAGTTCAATACACATAAAGATTTAGAGTAAATATTAAATCTATGAAATATCGTATAAGTAATAGAATTAGATATATATAATATTATAAATTTATATTATATAAAACAGGAGTCTGATGCTTATTTCTTCCAGATTAAAAATTAGTTGTCTTCCAGATTAAAATATGCTGTAAAGAAGAATAATATAAATAAAGAATATACAAATAATAAAAAATTTAATGTATATAATGAAAATAGTAGATTCAATGAATATGTAATGAATAAGAGAATTATAAATATACGAAATTTATTAAATGCATTAAATACTAAAAAAAATAAAAAAGTTCATCAGAAATTATTGAATAATGTTAGTGAATTATTATTGTTTAGAAAGAATTAATTCAAAATTACTATTTCTTAAAGTATGTTGTATCCGGTAGTAGGGTATGATTTTAAGTAGCTTTTTAAACTAAAGCATTATTGTAAGAGAGGGTGATCATTAGCCATGTTCATTTTGGATTGATGGTATCCGTATTCGACTGAAGTTGATCGTATATAAATTATCATTTATTAGGAGGTAGTAAATAATGAAAATTACAACATTTTAATCCTATGGTCACAACACCGAAAGCTGATGATGTGGTAAAGCTTTTTGAGGATCTTGGTTTTGAGAAGACACATTCTCCGGTTACTGAGACAGAGACAGGAATGGTTGAATCATTCCGCATGAAAAATCAGGATGGATTTCATATAGATGTGGCTAATGTAAGCCAATTACCTCAGGATAAAGTACTTATAAGGATGAATGTTGATAATTTTAAGGAAGCATATGATATTCTTATTGCAAATGGATTTACAAATACAAGAGGTGATGGAAGCATTGAAACATCAAGTTCTAAAGCAGCTACAATGGTTTCTCCGTCGGGATTTAGTATTAGTCTTATAGAGCATAAAAAGGATTAAACAACAAGAATAATAACATTGATAGAGCCTTAGGTCGAATAACCTAAGGCTCTTGTGCTACTAATTGTTTTTAAATTAATATTTATGATATTAGTCTTCAAGATATTTATAAATTACAGCAGCAAGAGCAGCTCCAACTAACGGACCAACGATAAATACCCATAATGATGCGATAGGAGCAGTATTTCCGGAAATTGCTGCAGCAATGGCAGGTCCCAAGCTTCTTGCAGGATTAACGGAAGTACCTGTTAATCCGATTCCAAGAATATGTACAAGAGTAAGAGTTAATCCTATGATTAGTCCACCAAAGGAGCCATGGTTAGCCTTCTTAGAAGTAACGCCAAGTATAGTAAGAACAAAAATGAAAGTCAATACAATTTCTACAAGTAATCCTGCAATGGCACTACCACCAACACCTGCGAGACCATTTGATCCAAATGCGCCTGTCTGGTCAATTACACCACCTGAACTAAATATAATTGCTAATATGCCTGAGCCTATCAGAGCACCGATACATTGTGATATTACGTAACCGATGAAATCGTTTAGTTCAATTCCTCCGCTTATGAGAACACCTAAAGAAACAGCCGGATTGATGTGACAGCCGGAGATGTTCCCAACACAATATGCCATTCCAACGATTGTGAGGCCAAATGCAAGGGCTGTCAGAAGATAGCCGCTGCCGTTAACAGCATCGCATCCTACCAACATCGCAGTACCACAGCCAAGAACAACAAGTGTACAGGTTCCAATACATTCTGCCAGATACTTCTTCATACCATTACCTCCTTAAGAAAGTCTTTTCATCCCCAAATAACGATGATTTATACACGTTTCACCATTATTATAGCACTGATATAATTCATTAAAAGCATAAAATTAAAGTGCTCTAAACAAAATTATATGTAAATCTGATATATGTAATTTATTTAATTTACGATATTAATATACTAAAATTAATGGTAAGTAGCAGAAAATCTAAGACCATATTTATAAAATATAGGTTTTTTTATCAGGAAAAGAAGCGGTAGTGGGACAGTCCTGGAGAAGTGAGGAACGTATCCGAAGGGCTGGTTATAAGTGGATACTGCTTGAGGTGGATTCTTTATGACTTTTTTGGGCGAAGAATACGTGTGGGAGGGCACCTTTTGTTCCACAAGAAGGAATATAAATTTGATTCATAAATATAATAAAGCTGAAATTTATATTACATAAATTTCAGCTTTATTATAAAGATTTAATTACTGAATTTTAAGTGTTCATATTTTTCAATAACAGCTTAAAATATTGTGATATCTTTGGGTGAAGCATCGCCGCCCTTAATATCCAGACCCTCATGAGAACCGCAGGAAAATTCTATGCATCAGTAAAGCATCGCTACCTTTGCTGATATTAACCTTTCGGACTTGCACTTAGCCTTGGTAAAGCATCTCTACCTCGGCTGTGCTTGTCCTTTGTTCTGTCTTAATAATAAGCTAGTGTTTTGTCTGGGTGACTTTTGATTTAATTACGAAGTATCATTCTCAATAGGCTAGGAATCTGAATGAGTCGTAGCGGTGGCTACGGCGATTGAAGATGACGAAGCGTATTGAGAATTAGACAAGTAATTTATCAAATTGTCATTCAGACAAGACACTAGC
>NZ_KL370845.1:0-3310 GCF_000701985.1 Butyrivibrio sp. WCE2006
GCTGCTGTGAGATCAGCCTTTGCTGCTGCAAGATCATCTGCTGTTGCTCCAAGAGCTTCAGCAGCTGCTATCTTATCCTGAGCTGCTGCGATATTTTCAGTTGTAGGTGTTGTCTTTGCTGTTGTTGCTGCGGACTTAGCTGCTGCGATAGCATCAGCCTTATCCTTTGCTGCTTTGTCATTTGCCTGCTTAGCTGCCTCAGCTGCTGCAAAATCAGCCTTTGCAGTTTCAAGATCTTCATCTGTAGCTTCAAGAGCTTCAGCTGCTTCTATAGCTGCCTTAGCTGCTGCAATATTCTCAGCTGTAGGTGTTGTCTTTGCTGTTGCTGCTGCGGACTTAGCTACTGCGATAGCATCAGCTTTATCCTGTGCCGCTTTATCATTTGCCTGCTTAGCTGCCTCAGCTTCTGCGAGATCGGCCTTTGCTGTTGTAAGATCTTCATCTGTAGCTTCAAGAGTTTCAGCTGCTTCTATAGCTTCCTTAGCTGCTGCAATATTCTCAGCTGTAGGTGTTGCCTTAGCTGTTGCTGCTGCTGTATTTGCGGTGTCTATAGCAGCTTCCTTAAGCTTAAGTTTTTCAACTTCAGGTGCAATCTCTTCAAATGTGTTCTGAGCAAACTCTACTGCTTCCTCAGCACCTGCTACCTTAGCTTCTGCCTTTTCTACAGCTTTTTTAGCTTCAGCTAATTTGGCTTTTGCTTCATTGGTTACGCTACCAGCTTCCTTAGCATCTTCATATTCGTCCTGAGCGTTCTTTAGAGCTGATTTAGCTTCTTCAAGGTCACTCTTAGCATCTTCGAGTGCTGCTTCAGCTGCTTTAAGATTTTCTGCTGTAGGATCTGCTTTTGCTTTATCGGCTGCTTCTACTGCTGCATCTGCTTTATCTTCAGCATCACCAGCTTTTTCAACTGCTGTATCTGCATTTTCTATAGCTGCCTGTGCTGCTTCAACTGCACCAGTACCAGGCACAATTTTAGCAAGAGTTGCTTCTACAATATAGGTCATGTTATCTAACGTATACTCGCCTGTTACTACAACACTACGTGCAGTATTCTTAGCAGAAATCTGTCCCTTGGATACTGTTACAGCATTAGTCGTTTTTCCATACGCATCTTTTGCAGTCCAATTCATCTTGCCTGTATAATCTTCTGCACCATAAGCTGCTGTAATATTAATTGACTGACCTACTTCAATCGCATCAAATGTAGCTGTATATATCTTTTTATTGCTAGGAGCCGTAGAATCTAGTGTCCATGGTACCTCAACACCACTCGCATTCTTAGGTGTAGGATCTGATTTTACAACATATTCATCAGCTTTAAGTGTAATTCCACCAGACAAAGTAGCTATTTCTTCTTCACCAATCTTCAAAGCTACTGTTACATTTTGAGTTCCACTAAGTATAGCTGTAGTTGCTTTGATTGTATTTCCTGTCAGAGTAAAGTATTGCTTAGCTCCACCAAGCACCAGTTCACCATCTTGGAATGCCTTTCCATTCTTCTTTACTGTAAGAGTTGCGCTCTGGCCGTAATATAATGTTGCTTTATCAGTTTCTATAGTGTATTTATCCTCTACAGGTGCTACTTCCTTTATCTGTACTGTAAACTCATTATCAACTGCCTCGCCATTTACAACTGCGTAAATATTAGCATAACCGATTGATGCATCTTCGCTTACATTAACAACACCCTTATCGCTGACGGTCACATCTTCATTATCAGATGTCCAGGTCACTGTTCCGTCAATCTTAGAACCATCCGTATTTTTATATACAAGATTGAACGAATCGCCAGGTGCAACAATCTTTTTCGATGTCTGGCTTGATCCTACAAAATACGCAGCTTCTTTTTCAGGTACATTAGCTACATCAAGTGTAAGAGTCACTGACTTGTTCTCGTTCTTATCATCTTTGTAAGTTCCAACAATTGTAGCAGAACCCTGTGCAATGGCATCTATATTACCATTAGAATCAATAGTTGCTACGCTTACATTTTTACTTTCCCATTTAGAAACAGATACGTTCTTTCCTTTATAAGTGATACCTACTTTTGCAGTATCTCCAACAAACATATCCTGTGCAGAAGATACTGACCCTGAGGATGTGCCAGAACCTGGAGTGATTTCCAGCTTATCATCATCAAATGTCAGATAGTAGGGATCAGCTGCTGTAGGATCTGGGGCAGCAATATTTATTGCACTATTTCTCAATTTTAGTGACAAATCATCATTCGCAGCCCATGTTGCTTCTACCACTGCTGTCTGACCAGCTACCTTACCTGTTAATATACCAGTACTGGTAATTGTAGCATTTGTTTTAGTAGTATCATCAAGTGACCATGCAACGTCATCTATTATTCCAGCCTTATCCCAAAGCTTTAATTCCACCGGTTCATCAACTGTGATGGTTGAAGGAATCGCATTAGCATTCTTGTCAAGAATCTTTAATCCAGGGTCTTCTATTACGTTGAAATTATATGATGCATGTTCATCATCAGCGGTATACCCACCTGGCGAAGCAGTATCTACATATAATATCGCCGTATACTTCCCACCACTTACTGAAGAACCTGCTGATATAGTAAACACATCTGTATCTTTCGTGCCGCTCGGTGCCCCACTTTCAGGTGTAACAGTAAACTTACCTTGTGAATCTGTAGAACTATCTATTAATGTCCCTTTATCATCAGTTATAACCCATCCATATGTTGTATTGGATGCTAACCCATCATACAAAGCTGTTGCTTCTAATTTTAAACCGCTTACACCATTACCAGAAACAGTAACATTGGCGAAGCCGCTACCTGCTGGTATATTTTTAACACCATTTTCGGCTTTTAGAGGTTTCTGTATGGACTTAAGTGGAGCTGCTGCTGTACCAATTGGTAAAACATTCGAATAAATTGGATCACCAACATTCCCCTCATTGTTACTTTCTTGTGCCCTTACAACTAAGTAACCATTTTCAACCGGTAAGGCAGCATTGTCAGAAATGGTATTACTATACTCTCCGGATTTCACATCCGTAGGATTCGCCGGGAAAATCTGATAAGAATACGTAACATCGTTACCATCCTCTGGTTTCGAACTAATAATTCTTAATGTATTTTCAGACGTTACAGATATATTGCACGTACCGCCTGCAACTGCAGCTTGTGCTACAATTCCACCAAATGGTGCAGCCACCATCGAGAGGTTACTCATGGCCAACGCACCGGCCAGTGCCCATGACCATATTCGTTTGTTTTTCTTCATAAAGTTTTCCCCTTTCATATGAAATGTGTTTGTCCTTTGTCGCGACAAAGTCAGGAGTT
>NZ_KL370845.1:3435-14172 GCF_000701985.1 Butyrivibrio sp. WCE2006
CAATTCGTATACTTCAAATAGATATTTGGTGTACTTTTCTAAGTACAATTTTGATAAAATATAAAATAGTCAGCTTCATTATTCACTTGTCAAGGTACGCCTTACTTGGGGATTTATTGCGGAATGCAAAGAACTAATAAAGGAACTTGAGGTTCCTTTATTAAGAGTATTGATATAATACCCTCATTGTCTATTGAACTTTTCCTCAAATTGATGACCGCTCCAGGTCACCGCCCCTTCATAAGTGACAACATCATTTAGAATGTAATATTGTCTAACAATGAGTATTATATCATCCACCTAATAAATAAAAATGTAAAAATTATAAAATAATTATAAATTATAGTTTATTTATGTTTATAAAATCGTTTAATTATTACTGCTATTCAATCCTATATATTTTCTCTATTTTCGCATTTAATAAAAACTAAATTTAATATTAATCATAAACACAAAACAAAAGAGTACACAACATTCCCTACTGTGTACTCTTTAATCATTTTGAAGCAGCGTTAATATCAGATGCGCTCAGCATTGTTATTTGCTTACACACATGCTTTCCTAAAATCATTTATAAGCTTTTGAAAACATGCCGGATCCTTGGTTGCCCTTCCTATATCTTCTATTCTTCCGGCTGAATATATCCACCCGTAAAAGTCTTGTATTATGTTCTCTCGTTCTACAAAGACTAGTAGCTCGCTATAGCTCCTCATCACTCCTTGTAATTCGGATGTCTGAATTGTTCGGTCTTACCAACACCTTCAATCTTTTCTTTCAACATCAGATATCTTTTCCCACCCCAATAGGATGTATTGGTCCTGGCAAAGCACGAAACAATACCATAATAATCCTGACCGCTCCTTTTACGGATGAAAATGTAGTATTCTTCATCAGAGTTTACTCGTTTACATGTAATCAAATAATCTGCGCGTATGAATGTACGATTACCATGCTGAAGCTTATAAATTGCAACAGTGAAATTATCAGAATCAAGGTATTCTTCTAGGTATCCCGCCAGCTCAATCCTATGTTTTATGTTATAGCCCTGCTGATCAGCATAATATTCACTATTCTGAAGATACTCATCAGTAATCTTTCCATTCAAAATCTGTGATATGATCTTCTTTTTGTTCTTTGGTATATCAATGTCCGATAGGTGTTGCAGCCCTAAAATATGAAACAAATCCTCATCATAGAAATTTATTTCTATTTCTTCTAATGGCTTTTTCAATCCAGCTGATAATACTATTCTATACCTTATCTCCTTTAGCCTTTCAAAAGAAAGTGCTGCCTGTTTCAATAAATTCATCTTTCACCATAAAATGCCTTGCATTGCTGCAAGGCATTTTGACTCATTATTTGTAACTTTCTTTCGTCAAAAGACTAGGTGCGCTATGGTAAGTTACCACCTTTATAGTCCTCCATGTTCACCGCTTCGCACCGCGGCTCGCACTTCATAGGAGCGTCCTCTTTAACCTCGGGACCAAGGAAGAAGCTACCTTCTTAACTGTATAGTACCATGATATGTTCTTTTTTTCAACCTTAATCATTACATTCCACGGTATGCCCATACATATTTTTTCATTTCTTATTATTCTAGAATAATCTATTTCAAAAAAGTATAACATTCACTGTTCTTGAATTATGGATATCGCATTGATCATAACAAATACATCATTTATCTACCCCATAAAAATATGTCAAAGGTCTTCTAATTCAGAAAACCACCTATTCTCTTTAGTGGGATTAATTACACCGCATCTGATATAAATGTGAGAACATGATGCATTCCCCTCTCGTTTGTAACAAATCTGCGAAGACATACCAGAAACGAAAATATTGAAAGCAACCAACTCATTCCGTGCCAATCATAATCAGTAAAATCCTTGCTATGACTAATTCCACAAATAACATGTACTAACCTCAGATTATTTTTTAACACTTCTTTGATAAAGCAGACCATATCTCTATATAGTTAATTATCTCTATATATCGTCACCTAGAAATTCATTATTCGGGATACATACACATCGTCAAATCCGTCAATTATTGTTTCTCCATCATACCGCCATACATTCAGTCGGTCCCATTTTCAAGAAAATTCTCACCAATACTTGATTCCTTCGATGGTCCATTCATTTAGACCTTTAGAACAGACAAACCAAAGGATTGCTTGTTTCATATTGCTATGTTTTCTTTGAAGCCTATTCCTTAGCTATCTATTTCTCCATTCATCAATCTAAATATTCTCTCCTTATCCCATAGATTATTGGGATATATTGTTAATTCTTCTTTGTGCTTCCTAATAATTCTTATAGGCTTATCCCCTGAATTATCATAAACATGCAAAATATCACATATATCCAAAAGAATGTTGATATTCTTTAATGACTTCCAATACCTGAATCTAACTTTTTCATCATCAACATCGTGACCCCCTTGTGATACTCTCGATCTTATTCTAGCAACATTAATTTCCGGATTTGATGTTAAAACAAATACCCCTTTAATAAAATATCCTTCATCCTTTGCCTTATTTAAAATATCCAATTTGTAATTAGATGATAATACCGTTTCAAAAGATATGTCCTTGTGCTCTTTTATTGCAAGCCATCTTCTTTCATCAACAATTCTTGCAGCTTCAATGTTTGAACATCCCGTTGCTTTAACTACATCATCTGCATTTGTATATTCACCAACCATTTCAAAAAATTCAGTTATAGTACTTTTTCCAGATCCATTAGGACCAGCAAAGAACAATATCATTGGCTTTATTTCTTTTGAGTTCACTTTATTTCTCCTTTATTGGGATATTCTAGAAATGCGTGATCTGTAGTGGCATCATAACGTGCGATAGGCTTTTGTTTGATTTCAATCCTACTAATTGCTGCTTTTACAGCGGCATTGGCTCGCTTATCCATTTCTGCATCATTTGCTGAAATCAATCCCTTTTCCAACAAAAATTTCGAAGTGGCATTTTTTCTTGCTATCCGTACATTTTCCTCATCATATTTTTTTCTCATATCTTTTTACCTCTATCCCCAATATTTTCTTTCGGAGGATTCACCCCCACACTCATTGTTGCTTCTATTACTACCATACTCTTAAACCGTCCAAATTACGTCATCACAAAAATATATCATTACAATTAGGCTCTATATGACTTTTTCTAGAGATATGAAATGGAATAACTCTGATAATTCTAATTGTCATCCTTTATTTTAACAACTCTGTTATCATTCCAAACTGCTCTTTGGTAGTCTTAAACTTACTCCAATCCACAGAATCTATTATTTCTTTCATTATCCTAAACGATTTATCCGGAGCAAATATAGATAATGAAACTCCCATCTTGGCCTTTACCCTGTCTCTACGTCCTTTTAAATACACCTCAGACTTGAAAGAATCTAAGAATTCTTGAACTTGATTTATAACTTCCTTATTCTCAGGAAGATTTTCAGAAAGAGCATCCAGCATGAATGTCTCCAGAGCACCTTGTTTATTTAATGGAACAAGCATATATCCTAGTCGGATGGAAACCTTTCCATACCAGTTATCGTATTCAGCACTACACCACCCATTAACTACCAATCTTTCATCAGAAAAGGTTGCTCCCAACTTGCTTTCAATAATATCCGAAATGCTTTTTGGACGCTTTTCTGTAGCACTTTCGTCATCATTATCTGTAACAACTAAAATACTGTCTATAATATGTTCATTGGTTTCCATAAGACATATTTGCTCAATACATCTTGTAAAATTATCGCTACCATTATCCAATATCCCAATGTATTCACTCTTGCCATTGATATACCAATTGACACTTTCTTTGGGGAGCGGATTATTTTTGAAGGTTTTCTGATATTTCCAGTCCGTAGTATTTTCTATGTAGCTACCAATCAGAATCTGATCAGTATTTCCTTCGCAGATTATTAACGACTTTATCTTCATCATCTAAGCTCCATGTTAAAACTATTCCTAACTTCACAAGCCTCTCTCGCACTAAGATTTCTAACTGCTATTTTCCCGTCATTATTTCTCATGGTAATAATATTTACTTTATCCATTAGACTTTTCTTTTTTCCTATTTCTTCAAGGTATCTGTCTATAAACTCCTGATTATGTGTGGTAATAAAGAGTTGAACATTATTCTTTATTGCATATTCGCTGACGTTTTTACAAAAATCAGCTTGAGCACCAGGATGAAATCCCGTATCTATTTCATCTATACATATTATTGAATTCTTATATATGCTCAGAGCTCCGATTATATAGAACCACCTTTGAACTCCATCTCCATATGCATACAAAGGAAGAGATGTCCCATCCTTTTTAACTACACTAACAGGGGCCTGAGAGCCATCCGGATACGGAATCATATCGAAGTTTGCAATCTCAGGAAACACTTTACTAATTCTTTTTACAACTTCATCAAGCATTCCCTCTCTTTTTAGAGCCGCATACATTTGAACACTTTCCTTAATAGCGATATGTGAAAGCACATCTATATACTTAGCAGACACAAACGATTTTGTGTTTGATACCATAGATACAGGAGCAGTTACATTAGCGCGAACTTTATTTCCACCATGTGTAATATCCCACTGTGCTATTATTGGAGGATTATACATCTGCATATTTATAGGATTGGGTTGTTCTGCAACCATATCATTGGTCCTTAAAACTATTTTGTCCATATGATTTTTAAATGAAGGATCAAATTCAGCCATTAAATCTGAAGGATATATGGAATGTACAAATCTTTCTTTTTTTCCGTTATATACTCCCTCAAATGCCATTGTTAGTGGCATGTCGTGGGGCTGATTAATCATAGACAACAGTTCATCCATAATCCAGTATTGATTTGCAGAAGGATATCTTGCTCTTCCCAAGGGAATAGCCATCATTGGAGCTACATTCTGGCCGCATGACCATGTATAAATAGCTTCCAGTACAGATGTTTTTCCTATATTGTTATCTCCAAGCACATAATTTATGTTATTTAAGTTTTCTAATTTGAAATTGTTATACTTTCTAAAACCTTCTATTTGCAGTGATTCCAGCATATAACCCTCCATTTGTACTGTATATATGTTTTTTAAATTATTCCTTCTTCTCGTATGTTACCTTTAATTCTACCATACCCATGAATAGATTTCTCAAAACAGTTATTTCATAAAAATGTGTCGTCTAAACCTACCTAATTAGATTACTCAAAGCGCTTTCTTCAACTCGCACTGAAGGCGCATATTTATCCAGTAAGGCTTGCAGCAAAACCATGTTTGATGGTGAAAAATCCGGTGCAACTTTAATTACCATATCCTTTATGGCATTATCACTTAAATGTAAGTCGATATAATCCGGTAACATATTAACGTATTTAGAAAAGTATAATGATATAAATACTTATCCTCTGATTTTTTATACATATTATACCCCAACAAATGATATTAGCTGTATAAAGTCACTTCGGTTTTCATCAACATTTTGTAAAGGATACTATTGTTATGTATACCCTTATTATGGCAAGTCACAAATCCTCATCATTCACCGAATCAAACATGGAAACCCATATATCTTACCATCCTGATTTAAACAATGCATTGGCTTGTTTTCATCAAAAAATGGTAGAAGCCATTACATCAAACCATAGCTTCTACATGGTTCAGCTCCTTAACGAGGATTACAATCAAATAGAAATAGGCTGCAAGTACAATGATATAGAATGCCCATAATCATATTATAATCCTGTTTTTAGCATTTGATTAATCTAAATCACTGCTTTTCCCTATGGTAATACCAAAGGAGATGATCAAAACCATTCCGACTCATCTCTATACCCGATGCTTTTCTAATGCAATCAACAGCCATCCTATATATTTTGTAAACTCTTTATAATAGTCCTTGGGTATTCTACGAGGCTTTTTTGTACTTATAAGCATCATTTTTTCAAGTTCATTGATATAATCCTTCTCTTCAGTATTTTCTCCCTTTAATTGTTCTATGCGAAGTTGCTGGAAATATAATTCATGCTCATCCTCTTTATCAAAATGCGTTGATAGCATTAGTCCAAAAGCGGCAACCATCAAGCAAATATTAAAGAACTGCTCTCCCAGATCATCCCTTAGTTCGACAGCCTTCCCAATTACTAAGGATAGAAGCGTCTGTCTTGAAATCAAATTCATTGATCTGTTTCGAATAATAAGCTCAGCATTTTCATCTAAATGCGAAAGCATCGCTAATATGCCATCTCGTGTTTCATAGATAGTTTTGTACATATGATTAAAGTTGGGGATCATCTGATTAAAGAGGTCGATGAGTTCTGCTCTGTCCCATGTTCCATCTTGTCGCAATGAAATAATTATGTGCAAATATAAAAGGAACTATCGCCTTCAATAACCAAATCACTGAAGCGTAGTTCCTTTTACAAATACTTTTATCTCACAACCTTCTCAAAATCCGCCTTAGGGTGCTTGCATATAGGACATATGAAGTCATCGGGAAGTTCCTCGCCTACCCATTCGTATCCGCAGATTTTACAGCGCCATATTGTCTCGCCCTTTGGCGTCCTACCAACTGCTTCCGGCTTTGGCTTAATGTTATCCTGATAAAAACTATAGGTTGCTGATGCGGCAGCATCCAGAACTTCCATAGCTTTAGGTATTCCTATAAAAAGTGTATGGGAGCCCAAATCAACTGTCTGCTTTATGTCTATGGAAAAATAGGCATTTGTTCCCCGGGTAATGTATGGTATTCCGTTTTCTGCATGCTTGCAGTCTGTAAAGTCCTTGAATTTGTCCACATCTCTGCCTGACTGAAATCCAAAGTGCTTAAACAGTTCAAAATCTGCTGCCTCACTTATAACCGATATGTTACATTTCTTTGTCTGCATCACCATATCATGTGTGTAATTTGCCTTATTTACCGCAAAAGAAATCTGATTTGGCTCTGATGCCACCTGAATGGCAGTGTTAGTGATACAGCCATTTTCTTTTTCACCATTTTTAGCTGTAAGAACAAATAATCCATATGACAGTTTGTACATAGCCTTGTTATCCATAGTGTTCCCTCCTGTGTTTGTGACAGATACCGTCTCCGGTTCTTTGGGTTTCTTTGATATGGTTCCATCATTAAGCTGAAGTGCATTTCTTTTGTTTCTGTATTCAATAATTGGAAGATCCGCTGCAACGAGGTTTTCTCCAATCTTTAAATCTGACCTCTTGGGAAGCTGCGTTTCAACTATTCGTTTATCCTGGCGCTCCACTATCTTATTTGCCCTGCTGCCCAGCCATGCTATAAGACTGTCAACGGGCTTAAAGCCGGTAATCTTGTTATAAAACCTCAAGGCAATTATGGAATTCTCATCATCAACAGGGATAAAAAACGCAAGAATCATAATCTTATCCGTAACATGATTAAGCCACATATTTGGGAATTTAAATGTCAGGTTCGTACTCTTTATGATACTTTCATCAGAACCCTTTGGAAGCTGCCCCTCGTCCACCTCATTATTGGCACTTGTCTGCAATGTATTTTCATCAAGCCAGATAACCTTGGGCCCATTACAAAGAGTTTTATTCCCCCTGCCTATCGTATTATGATGAACAAAAGCAAGATGTGACACATCAAGCTGGTTCTCTATCACTCTGGAATAATGTACGCTCCAGCAATCTTCTGTATGATCATAAACATAGGATTTATCCGTTATCACATCAAAATAATCCGGTTCGCAGTCCGGCTCACCGTCGCCATACCAGGCAAAAATTATTCCGCCAATTTCTCTGGTAGGATAGTGTTTTAATTTTAACCTTGAAAAATCCTGATGAGAAGCTTTTCCCTCAGACGGAATATAGACAGCCTTTCCGGAAGTATCATACTCGATTCCATGAAACGGGCACTTTATGTTATCATCCTGAATCCGTCCTTTGCACAAAGATGCCCCGCGGTGTGCGCACAGACTGGAAACCAGACTTACTTCACCGTCTTTTTTCCTGAAAAAAATCAGATTTTCACCAAAACGCCTTGCAGCAAGGAGCTTGCCGGGTTTTAGATAATGAGACGACAAAACCGCATACCACATATTTTTAATCATAAAAAATCCCCACTTTGAAAAATAAGGTACACAGCAAATGCCGCATACCTTATACCCATGCCTTTAGGTGAATTATAACATATATGTCATAAATAAATTATTATAATTTCGTGAACTCCCGTCTCTACTCTTCCTCCTGAAAGTCGAACTCATAGAATAAATATTTTCTGCATAAGAGCAAACCCCCTATACATACAATGCGGATCAGCGCATCCACCGGCTCTTCGTGTCCCACAACCAGACCTCTTGCTATCGCAAAGATAAGGACTTCGACTATGGTATTCATGGAGTGTTTTATCAGCATTCTAATAAACTCGATGACGATAATCGCATTAAATGCGGTAAGAAGTATGTCCTCTACATAAGCATCAAATGCCAGACTATGAAATGTAAAGACATGTATCGCCAGCTGAATGCAGCTATAAATTACTCCCAGCAGCAGGATTGCAGCCACTATCTTTTCCAAAAAGCTTGGCATCCTAAGAATTAATTTATGAAACTTGTCGTACAGGCTTTTGTTCATCATTCTTCCTCGCAAAAAACTTCTGAGTTATTGTTCAGTCCTCGCTATTTATCTTCCAGCTCCCTTACCCTTTTTTCCAAGAGCCCCTGTGTCTGGATAGTGTTTTTTCTCCGAGACTTAAGATTGCTTCTACGTCAAATCCAAGTCTTCCAAGGAAGTTATTTGATTTTTCCAGACTGTTCACCGCATTGGAAAAAGCCTTTGATAACTTCCCATATTGCTTGCTAGTGTTACTACGCTTTCTACAAGCTGCGCTATGAGTGCTACAAACATAAGTACAATCGCCGCCAGGATGGTTATGAGCGCAATGGATCCAAAAATACTTTTTTATAGTCTTCAAATTTAAACGCCCCAACATTATTCTGAAGTCCACTTCTATCGGGCGAAATAAAGATATTTGTATCAAGAAAAATCTTCTGACTCGGGTCCTTAATCATTTCCACGAAGGCAGGATTGACATTCTTTACATCAACTTTCATCTTCAATCCTCGCTTCCAAAGTATTCCTCAAGTTCATCATCAAGCTCATCTACCATCTCAAAGCCATAATCATCCGGTTTTTTATTAAACAATAATAAGAGCTTTGTAAACTCGTCATCATCAATTAAACCATCTTCATAATTATTTATGACTGTTTCGAGGACTCTATTAGAAATGCCTATCGTCTTTGTCTTTTTATTAAGAAGCTGCGATATCTCATTATCTGTGTTCTTTAATATTTTTCCGTATATGCTGTTCTGGTCTCTGCATTCTAATTCATATAATGTAAGGTATACACTTTCAGTAATATGGTTTTCTTCCGATAACCTCTTAATTAGAGATTTATACGGAAGCCACCAATCACATTGCAGACGTGCAACAAATCTAAGAATCTTTAATTCTGCAAATCCAGAAATGTCATAAGATCCAAATGATTCAAAAACGCGATTTTTCAGTTCTTCTGCAGGAAGCAGTAACTCTGCAGCAAATCTGTCCGCTTTTTTTTCAATCAATTCATCTTCTATGTCCATATCCAATGAGTATGCTTTTCCAGTCTTTGTTTTATAATGATAAATCTCATGCGCAAGTGCAAAAATTTGCTCATCATAATAACTGGATGTATTTAGTCCGATAAATGTAAACGTCTCTTCACCATTTTTAAACCATGTGATATTTCCATATGTATGAGTCCCCTCAGAGTCAGCAAAAGGATATTCGCACAACAGAATATCCTCTTTTTCAAGTATCATACGTATGTCACTTCCTAATGGAACATTGGGAAATACCCCGAAATCCTTCCTTGTCTGAATCGACAGCTTCTTAACTTCGTCAATATCTTCTCTTCTAAGTACATAACCGCTCTGCTTATTCATGACGTAAAGCCTTTCTCAAAAGAATCTGCTGTTTGGCTGCTCGCATCATTTCAAACATATGATCAACTCCCGCTTGTTCTTCTAGAGACATTTCTGATTTTCTAAATGCTGTATATACTGCTGGTTCAGAATCTTCGAAAAGCGACGTAATATCAAATTTTAAAGCATTTGCCAGTTCTTCTAGCTGAAGAATAGATGGAATATATTTATTCTGCTCCATCCTGCCTATCATCTGTCTATTGATTCCTGTCTTTTTGCTCAACTCATCCTGTGTGATACCCATGGCTGTCCTTGACTCTCTTATTACATTTGCCATTTTTTCTAGGGATAAGCGTTTCATATTTTTCTCTCCTAACTGTCCATACTACAAACCATTCGTGGTACTACAAATACCATATCTTTCTTTGGGCACTATATACTATCAATGTCATTAACTTTAGAATGAATTAACCAACGCCAAAGATATGTTCGGTTAACTTTAGCATGATACATCATCAATAAGTTCCGAAAGCCAAGCTATTGCACTACCCTCAGCATAATTTATCGCTATAGAAATATTATTATACTGCACATTGACAATTGACAAGCATGACAAAAAGACGAAATCACCTAATGTTAATAGAGAGGTGCCTTCATCAGTATAAATGTTGTATGATTGTATATGGAAATGGTGGAACTCTATTGTTTAATTACGATAGCAGAAACTTATCGGAAGCTTAAACCTGTGCTGGCGGGCAAAGGTTCTTCCAGGCCTGATTGGCTCAATATTTT
>NZ_JNKH01000062.1:0-13704 GCF_000701985.1 Butyrivibrio sp. WCE2006
GCTGCTGCGATAGCATCCTTAGCTGCCTGAATCTTATCAGCTGTAGGATCTGCCTTAGCTGCATCTGCTGCTGCATTAGCGTCTTCGATTGCTGCCTGCTTAGCGGCTTCCTTAGCTGCTGCGTCATCAGCTGCCTGTTTAGCTGCTACTGCTGCATCAATCTTAGCACTTATATCTGCAAGACCTTCCTCAGTTGCACCAGCTGCCTCAGCTGCTGCTACAGCATCCTTAGCTGCTTTGATGTTTGCTTCTGTAGGATTTGCTACTGCTGCGTCAGCTGCCTTCTCTGCTGCTGCGATAAGCTCTTCCTTAGTCTTGTTGTCAACGATATCCTTAGCATCTTTGTAAGCTGCTTCGGCTTCATCAACAACTTCTTTTGCGTCATCATAAGCTTTCTGAGCGGCTTCAACCGCATCCTTTGCTGCATCTACAGCTGCCTTAGCTTCAGTACTCTTAGCTCCAGCCTTTACTGCTGCTTCATATGCAGCCTGTGCTGCCTCTAATGCATCCAGCGCATTATCAAGGTTAGACTTAGCATCGTCAAGAGCTGCTTTTGCTTCATCAAGTTTTGCCTGTGTAGGAGTTTCTTTAACTGCTTCAGCTGCAGCTTTTGCTTCTATTGCTGCGTCTTCAGCTTTATCTGATGCCTCTATAGCATTTCCAGACTCTGTAATTGCTTCTTTTGCAAGGTCAAGCGCACCTGTCTCAGGAAGGATCTGCTTTATCGTTGCTTTAACTGTTAATTTAGCTTCTCCAGTTTTAGGATACTTGCCGGTAACTTTTGCGTTGATACCTTCAGAAATAGCTTCAAGTCTTCCGGCCTTAGAAGTTGTGAATTTTACGAATTTCTTTGAAGCTTCGTCATCAACTGACCAGGTCATCTGATCAGTGATATCCTGACTTCCCTTCATCACTACGAAGTCTCTTGTTTCACCAACTTCCATATTGAAAGCATCTGCTGTCCATGTTGTTTCATTCAATGTTCCGCTCTCAGAACCATCTATAGTAAGCGCATAAACATCTTTTAATACAGCAACTTTAGTCGTTGCATCAGGTTCATCAGGTTTTTCTGTCTTTGATTCTGCATCCTTCCAGAACTTGATAACTATAGGGGCTACTGAATCCTGCTCCACCTCTGCAGCAACTTCCACACTATCTCCTGAAATCTTAATAGCTTCACTATCTGTCGCCCATATTCCAGTAACAGGTGTATCATTACCAAATTCGTCAGTTACGTAAGCAGCGAGATTTGCTGTCTCACCATAGTATAGTGCCGGCACATCAACTTCATTGTATGTCTTTGTATGCTCGGCATCTTCAACTTCTGCTTTATATGTCTCTGCAGACTTAACCGCTGTAACAGTTACCTTGCCAAGCAGAGTCTTGCCAACCATAGCAGTGATATCGGTTGTCTTTGTTGTAAGCGAAGCAGCATTCTCTTTAATTGTCACAACACCATCAGCATCTACCTTAGCAACCTGAGGATTTGAAGAATTCCATTCTACTGTGCCTTCAATAGGCTCGCCAGTTGATTTAGCAACTGAGAAAGCATATGACTTTTCTTCCACACCATTAAAGGTTGCACCTATCTTATTGTCATCAGCCTTGAAGACATAAGACATTGCTTTAATATTTACGGTTGTAAACGCAGAAGCACCAACGCTCTTCACTGTTCCTGTTATTTTAACGTTATCCTTATCTCCAGTAACCTTCATTGCGGTGATAACGCCGTTGGCATCTACTGTAGCATAATTTGTATTTCCTGACGTCCATTCAACCTTACCAGTGTATGGCTTCGGTCTCTCGCCGCCTTCTGAAACATACATAGCAACATTCGCTGTCTCTCCAGCTTCAAGATTAACCGCATCTTCAACCACTTCGCCGTTGTCGTCTACTATAAAAGCATAATACTCATCAGCTACAGGAGCAGGGTCCTCACTGATAACTGCCTTATACGGCTTCTCAAATAACAACTCCAGATCATTGTTGAGAGGATATGAAGCATTGACAAATGCCCCATCGGTTACTTTAAGGCCAGTAACCAAACCATCTTCAGTAACACTTATCGTGTCTTCATCTTTGCTAAATAAAGAATACTTAGCTGCACTTACAGGACTTCCATCTTTGTTGTTGTACATTGTAAGCTGAATAGTATCATTCACATACTTTTTATTCTCAGCAGCAGTCTCGTTATTTCCATCTTCATCTAATACTGAGAAGGTTGTGCCATCAGCTATTCCGACAACTGTGAAAGGATATGTTGCTACTTCTTCGCCTTCATCATAAGTATCATCTTCATCTTTATCTGCCCATGCTAAAACTGTATATGCACCTGCAGCTGCGGTATCATTATGATCCTTAACTACTATAGTAGCGCGCTCAGTAAACGTTGTAGCGCTCGTACTTGGGGCAAACTCCTTAAGTACAAAAGCATTCTCCCCAACTGGAATACCCTTATCATTTTCAATAAACCAATCCACTTCTGCAGGGAATGCGGTCTCATAGTTAGCTGTCACCTTCAATGTAAGGTCCAGCCCTTCAGCACCATTACCTTTAACTGTCCACGCTTCAGATTTGTTCATGGCATTGCTGGGAATGAATTCAACGTCTTTCTCCGCCGTAATTTCCCAATCACCTAGTTTTAAACCAGTAATGGTAACTTCTTTTGTTGCAAGAGGATTTCCAGTTGGTGTATATTCTGCACTAAACGGCGTATTGTTTTCAACTGCATCGCCAATAAATACAGCATACGTAATATTTCCACTCTCACTAGCAGTCAATTCATGACCCTGATCGGGCGTCGTCGTCACAACCGCTGCTCCATTGGCTATAGCTTCACTCGAAGCCAAAAAACTGTACCCCGCAGTACCTACTTTAGCATACAGTCCAAGATACTTACCATTATCCTCATCTGTAAAATCTGACTTCGAATACGTCACATCATACTTTTCACCAACATACGTCGCGCTGTCAGCTGTACTTTCATCCTCAATAGTCCATCCTTCTGCGTAAGAAGCAGCTAACGCCGTAATCGGTATCGCCACCGCACTCAAGTTGCTTACAGCCAGTGCACCCGTCAGTGCCCATGACCATATTCTCTTGTTTTTCTTCATAAAGTTTTCCCCTTTCATATGAAATGTGTTTGTCCTTTGTCGCGACAAAGTCAGGAGTTTTACCCCTGAGAGAATTGGCGATTTTTCGTTAATATTTTAAAAGCAATAATCGTTAATTCTCTCAGAAATAAAAGTCGCTGATTTTGCCGAGGCTTTATATTGAAAGTCAGTGTTTTACTGGCTTTTCAATTCGTATACTTCAAATAGATATTTATGTGTGTATTTATTGAAAATATTGTGATTAAAAAAACATTGCCCAATCCATATCGGGCTCCTGCATTTCAGGGTACCCGCCTCTATGGATTTTTTTCCAAATATTATTGGGCTTTATTAGCCGTATGCTTAATTCAAAAAAGCTTATTGTTTTCTAAGGTTGTGTAATCTAAACTAGACATAAGAAGCATCGAACTGACAATCATAAAGATTTGCGGCTATTTCAGATATTGATTAAGATAGAGATGCACAATTCCAAAAGGATGACTTCATATGAATACTAAGACATTACCCATAGGTGTAGATAGTTTTGAAAAGTTAATAGATGGTGATTATTATTACATCGACAAGACAGGACTAATTGCAGAACTTGTTGAGAGCAGATATGAGGTGACACTTTTTACCAGACCAAGGCGTTTTGGAAAATCGCTGAACATGAGCATGCTCAAGAGCTTTTTCAATATTGATCAGAATAAAGAAAAACAAAAAGCATTGTTCAAAGATCTGAAAATATCACAATATCAGGATATCTGTAATGCATATATGGGACAGTATCCTGTTGTTTCCATTACATTAAAAGATGTTACAGGGAACAATATCAGTGAAGCGAAGACCCAGATAAAAGCGGTGATAGGCAAGGAAGCTCTCAGATATAAATTTGTACTTGATGATAGAGCTGTTACAGATGAAGATAAAGCTCTATACAGAGCTCTCATTGAAATATCAGATGGCGAGTTTGTCATGGATGATAGTGTTCTCAGAAACAGCCTGATGAATCTTACACACATAATTGAGAAGTACTACGATCAAAAAGTAATTCTTCTGATAGATGAATATGATGTTCCGCTTGATAAAGCACACAATGGCGGCTATTACGATGAAATGGCATCTTTGGTCAGAGACATACTCAGCGCTGCGCTTAAGAGTAATGACAGTATCAAATTTTCAGTATTAACAGGATGTCTCAGAATTGCTAAGGAAAGCATTTTTACCGGTCTTAACAATTTGAGAGTCCAGTCCATTTCTGATGTGGGATTTAGTGAGTGGTTTGGTTTTTCCGAATCCGAAGTCTCTGAGATACTTGATTATTATGGAATCCGTGACAAAAACGACATCATCCGCGAATGGTATGATGGATATAAATTCGGAAATATGAGCGTGTACTGTCCCTGGGATGTAATAAACTACATTCAGACTCTTAGGACTGATAAAAATGCTCTGCCGGAATTATACTGGGCTAACACAAGCAGTAATGACCTGCTTCTGAATCTCATTTCCGGAGCTGATGATCAGACAAAACATGATATAGAATCGCTTCTTTCCGGTGACTCTATTTCAAAATATATACATACTGAATTAACATACAGAGAGATCAACGAGTCGATTGATAATATCTGGAGCGTTTTATATATGACCGGATATCTGACTCAGGTTGTCAGAATGGAAAATGGTCAATATGAGCTAAAAATCCCCAACAGAGAGATTTATCTGCTCCTGAAAAACAATATCTATGATTTTGTTAAGCGTGAAAACAAAGAGAAATCTGATGATGCATACCATCTGTTTGATGCGCTGATAGAAGGAAACGATAAAGAAGCTGAAAGGATTTTTTCTGACTATCTCATAAATCATATCAGTATCAGAGATATAAACGTCAAAAAAGAGATGAAGGAAAATTTCTATCATGGTTATCTTCTGGGACTATTAAGCGCAGTGACAAGGGCTGTGGTTTCCAACAGGGAGTCAGGGGACGGATTTGCCGATATACTCATTAAGGCACCTGAAAAAAGGGTCGGTGTAATCATCGAACTAAAGTATGCAGAAAATGAAAAGCTGGATCAGTTTTGCGACGAAGCTTTACGTCAGATTGAAAACCGCGATTATGAACAGGCATTGTATGATGCCGGCATGGACACGATCATAAGCTATGGCATCGCCTGCTATAAAAAGAGGTGCAGGATCAAGAAGAAATAAGCATAGAATGAAGCAATTAGGAATACACTTATATTCTTAATTGCTTCATTTATACTATCTATCCTGCTAAAAAGGGGGTATTCAAAGTTTTTGAGGGTCAATCATTTTGAGTCAGATCCTCAAAACGCTTGGCAAACCCTCAAAAAGTTTGATTATCCATATTTATTTCAAATAAGCCTTAAGTTGTTCAACTAAAAGGTATACCATGGTACCAGGTGCGTATGATGAGGGAGTATCAATTCCATCTCTGAAATTCTCCATCCTGCGTTTTGCATTTTTGATTGCTGCATCAACGCCACCGATAGAATCCAGAAGATCGTATAAATCTTTTAGATTTTTTTCATATCCGTCTGCAGACAGATTATATTGTTTGAAAAGCTCGTTAAGTTTTTTGTTCCATTCATGCCGGTGTAAATCTGCATCACTATAACTAAAATGCAGATAAATCCAGTATTCAAAGCTTTGATTACTCCAACCTATGGAATATCCTTTGCTTTTTCCTGTGGCAATAGCAGAATCAAAATCCGGAAAATCATCTTTATCAAAAATAACCCAAATGTTTTGGTAGATAATTTTCGCCTTGTTTACACATTCCTCTGTAATTTCGATTAGTCACCCAGTAGAAGATCCCTGTCCATAAATGTCAATTTCCGGAACTTCAATAATATCAACAGTTCCACCAATTTGTTCAAGGATTTGTTTTTTTAGACCATTGAAGTAATAAGGCTCAGTTTTTTCACCTTCTGTAATGATAAGAAACGAGTTTACCTTAGGCGTTTTAAAATCATGGGTACGCTTTTTTCTATCGGCCCGTCTCTTTTTAAAAATATCATCGCTTCCCATTCAATCACCTGCTTCCACATTATAGTCAGATAATGAAGGGATTCCTCCATAAACTCCGGATAAATAGTCTTTTTCAAACGATGCATCAGAACGAATCTTGAAATCAGATAAGGCAGAAAGGCTGGAATACCCATAATCATCTTTTTGAACAAACCAGATCTGATCTCTTCTGAAAAATTTTCGATCCAAAAGAGTTGTGTCATGTGTTGTATAAATAAGCTGGGCACTAGAATCCTTATTGTTAAATAAATCAATTACAAATTTAAGAAGTAGAGGATGCAGCTTAATATTCAACTCATCTACGATCATAATTCCATCTCGCATAATGATTGAAGAAGCAATAATAAAAATAATTATACTTTTTAAGGTACCTTGCGATTCGCTATACAGATTTAGCTTATATTTCTTTTGATTCTTACCATTATGATATGTAAAAAACTCTATCTTTTTGTCGATTGTATCGTATGAAATATCCCTGATACCAGTATCAATAGCAGTGAGAAACCTGATGAGCTCATCTTTATTATTATCAATTACACCTGGCAGAAATCGTTCCATAACACGGGGATTTTCATAAAAGCGAGTATCTACTATCATCATGTGAGAAATTTCAGCAAATACTTTGTGAAATACTTCTGTTTTTAGAGATAATCTGCTGAAAAAGGTTAGGGCAAGAGCTTCTTTTGAAATCTGATTCTTATATCGGTCACATTCTCTTCTGATCGAAGCCCCCATTTTAATTGCTTCAGTACTGCGTTCTAAAATTATTGATTTACGATTGCTCTCAAAATCCCGGACATAAAACCATTCACTAATAATTTCTTTATCATCAAACTCAAATCCATAGCTATATTCTGCAGAATCATCACAGACAATAATTTGATATTCAGATGGAGAGAAATCATCATCAAAAGCAAAGGGATTATAATATTTTTCCAGAATGTTATCCTCAATCTCACCGACGGCATTCATAGAGCGCATAACTATATTTTGGAACATCTGTATACCATAGTAGAGGTTTGATTTTCCACTTGCGTTTGCACCATAGATTGCTGCTACTCGTAAGAACTTTTCTTTTGTTCCTTGGATTAGATTGTACTGATGTTCCTTATATGCTGGTATGGATGTCATATCAAGAGTGATTTCATCTTTAAAAGACAAAACATTCTTCATAGAAAACTGAACTAGCACGGCTTGAACCTCCTATTATTCCTATGATAATAAAATAACATTTTATGCATGTTACGTCAACAAAATTACGGAAATTTCACATAAATTTTGGCATAAGCAGCATATAGTGATATTCTTCATATAAATTAACGCTAATGGAATAGAAATAGGGGTTATTGGAGGTACTGAGCCTGATGATAGTTACATCAGCCTTACAGATATAGCAAAATACAAGAATTCTGAAGATCCCAGGATGGTTATTACTAACTGGATGAGCTCGTATTCAACAATCGATTTCCTCGCAGTCTGGGAAGAAATTCATAATTCGAATGATTTTAACCGATTGGAATTCCAATCGGTTAGAAATGAACGCGGCAGACTTATAATGACTCCGAAGCAGTGGATTGAAAGAATGCAGGCTAAGGGGATAATATCAAAAGCCGGCAAATACGGAGGAACGTATGCCCATTCTGATATTGCTTTTGAGTTTGCATCCTGGATTTCTCAGGGATTATCGCAACAGGAACGTTTACAAAAACTGCGTTCTGTGGCATATAAACAAACGGAAATCCTTAAAAATAATGCTGCAAAAAGAAATCTTGGTAATACTAATCCAAACCTTCTGAAAGGCGGTGACAAAGATGCTGATTAAAGAATTGAGAAAAATTACTGGATTATCACAGGCTGCATTCGCCAAGAAGTTCCACATCCCAGTAGGAACACTATCCCACTGGGAGCAAGGGGTAAGAACTCCCCCTGATTATGTTGTATACATGCTCTCACGAATCATATATATGGAACGTGAGCAATATCAAAAATAGAATGTTGCCTCACTGGAAAATCTGTCAGGTATATGGTTCTGCAACTTCGAATTCATTTAATTCACCCCAACCATAGACTGATACTTTTTCGTTATTGATCAAGTAATACAAGGGACATCGTTGTGGAGTGATGTCCCTTTTTCTATTGACGGAGAGTGGCTTCAGCAATTTTCCTCATAATACGCTCATAATAGTCTATATCCATCACAACAAATCTGCTCTAAACGCTCTTTGTAACAAAAACATGTTTATTAAATCCAGAACTTCTACGCTCAATCCCTACAGAATAATCTCCTATTAGAATTATCTACATACCACGCACGTCCTTTGTGATTACGTTATATATTATGCAAAGCCACTTGGATAACATGAATATTCCATGATATTCGCTATATCGCTTCTACTATTTCTGCCCAATTAACTGTAAAAAGTTTTTGTCGATTCTTCATTTCTGCAAATTTGCAGCAATTCCTTTCCAAAAGTACACATAAATATCTATTTGAAGTATACGAATTGCAAAGCCAGAAAAACACTGACTTTCAATATAAAGCCTCGGCAAATTCAGCGACTTTTATTTCTGAGAGAATTAACGATTATTGCTCACAAATTATTAACGAAAAATCGCCAATTCTCTCAGGGGTAAAACTCCTGACTTTGTCGCGACAAAGGACAAACACAATTCATATGAAAGGAGAAAACTTTATGAAGAAAAACAAAAGAATATGGTCATGGGCACTGACGGGTGCACTGGCTGTAAGTAACTTAAGTGCGGTAGCTATGCCTATGACAGCATTGGCCGCTGATGGTGACTTGTCAATTGCGTTTTTTAAGGAAAATACAACTGATGCGCTTCCGTCTGATACATTGGTAGTTGGTGAAAATGCTTACGTAAAGGGCACTGAGACAACGTCTCAAAATATTACAAGTGTGAGTTATTCAGCATCGGGAGATGCGAAGGATGCGATTTCCTTTACAATAGATCCGGACGATGAGCTAAGCGCCATTATTTCTGGAGACAGAAACGTGATTGCTGGAAAGCGCCTAGTAAACAAAACTACTACTGTTATTGGAACATCACAAAACGGAAAAGTTGCGAATGCAGTGCTTACCATTGGTACTTTGGATACAAATGAGGCGACAAAGATTGCGATAGCTGATCCAGATGAAGGAACGATAGATTCAACAGCGATTCTTACATACGGAAAAAAAGATGATGGAAGCTATGCATTACTAGCAGGCTCAACGACAGACAAATTGCAATTAACGCCTTTAGTTATAGAATCCTATAATGGAAAGGATGTTTATTATCAGGTTGGTGCTTCTAGCCCAGATGCAACAAAAGAGTTGCTGGGAAATGGTAAGGATAGTTCGACAACTCAGGCAACAATTACTTATGATTCATCAGATAAAAGTGTTGCCACAGTAGATTCGAGCGGACAAGTGACTCCGCTGAAGTCTGGATCAACAAGGATTACTGCTACATATGAATACAAGACTGGTGACACTAAATCTGTAAAAAGTTCAGATGTGCTCAATCTTGACATTGTGGGAAGACCTGGTCAAGTAACTGTTAAGAATGGCAAAACTACTGTTGGTTCAGATCCTATAGAACTTACAAATGATGATCCGTCAGTATCTTTAGATGCAAGTGTAGCAGCGTTGGCCGGATCATATGCTGTAGATCAGAAGGTTTATTGGGTATCTTCAGATAGTAGTAAGGTGAAAGTTACTACTAACGATGAAAATGGTGTGTCTGCAACATTAACTGCAGTAGGAAATACAGCAGGAACTGCAGTGTATGCCGTTTCTAAGGAACTTGTTGATAGAGTGAAACTGGCGCATCCTACACTAAAAGAAGATGATATAGCCTTAAGTCTAACATCTGGTACAACATATGATGCAGAACTGGGGTATAGTTCTTCTAGTGCAAGTTCATATGCTGCTACAGTAAATGTTAAAGCAACTGGTGCTGGTTTGGAACTTATTGCAGCAGATGAGAAAGTATCTACTGGTATTAAGGGAACAGGCTCTACTACAATAACAACAAATGATGATTCGATTACTCCTGGTTCTTCAGCTTCAAAAACAAGCGTAAAACTCACTGCAAAATCAGATGATGAATCTGTAGCAACTGTAAGGGTTTCAAATGGAACTATTACTGTTACAGGTGTTAAGGAAGGTACAACAACAGTTAGAGTATCTGGTGTATATCTTGATGAAAATGAAGACGAAGTAAATGCAAAAGAAACATCATTTAAGGTTTCTATTGTAGAAGGAAGTTTTGCACTTGATACAAAGGACGCAGAAATAGAAGTAGGAGAAACTGCAACGCTTGAGACAACTACTACAAGAATAATTAGCCCCGATAATGCCACCAATACTTTTAAGTATGTATATGCTTGGTCAGTAGATGATTCCAAAATAGCTACAGTAGAAGGAAACGATGATAAGGCAACAGTTGAGGGCGTGGCAGCTGGTAAAGCTACTGTTACTGTAACGCTTTATGAAGAAAATACAACAATAGCTACCGGTGAAGTTGTATCAGAGAAAATTGGAACAGAAGTTGCAGTTATTACAGTTAAAGATACTGAAGGAGAGAAGAAGGCAGCTGCTATTGAAGCAGCAAATGCAGCAGCAGAGAAAGCAAAGGCAGATCCTACAGTTGATAATATTCAGGCAGCTAAAGATGCTATTGCAGAAGCAGAAAAAGCAGGAGTAGACGCTAGTGATCTGGAAGCAGCTAAGGCAGCATTGAAGGCAGCTGAGGATAAGGCGGCTGAAGCAGAAAAGAAGGCTGAGGAAGAAAAGAAAGCTGCTGAGGAAGCAGCTAAGAAGGCTGAGGAAGAAAAGAAAGCAGCCGAGGAAGCAGCAAAGAAAGCTGAAGAAGAAAAGAAAGCAGCTGAAGAAGCTAAGAAGGCTGAGGAACAGAAGAAGGCCGAGGAAGCTAAGAAAGCTGAAGAACAGAAGAAGGCTGAGGAGCAGAAGCAGGAAGAGCAGAAACAGGCTGAGGAACAGAAGAAAGCTGAAGAGCAGAAAGCAGCTGAAGAAGCAGCTAAGTCCGACGGTTCTAAAGCTGGAAAACCTGCACCTGTAGGTAACGAACTTAAGGATGCTAACGGTACAACAACTGGATACGTTGTAACAAATGCAACAGCTGGTGCCGGCGAAGTTGAGTTCAAGGGAACAGCTACAGACAAGGCTTCTGCTACAGTTACTATTCCTGAAGAAGTTAAGGATCGCAGCGGTAACGTTTATAAGGTAACATCTATCGCTCCTGAAGCTCTTAAGGATGCAACTGGTAAGACTCTCAACATTGGCAAGAACATTAAGAAGATCGGAAAGAACGCACGCAAGAACGCTAAGTTCAAGAAGATCAATATTAAGACCGACAAGAAGGGCAAGCTTAAGATCGGCAAGGGCGCACTCAAGACCAAGAAGAAGGCTACAATCAAGGTTAAGGGCGCTAAGGGCGAATATAAGACCAAGCTCATCAACAAGATCAAGAAGCAGGCTCACAAGAAGTCTACAGTTAAGTAATTTCGATTACCCAACTGACTGACATTCTAAGCTAAACTAATAAAAGGGATTACGGTTCATATCCAAATGGACTGTAATCCCTTTTTATGCGGTTGATTGAGTCTTCGGTGTCATCAGCGTCCATGCAGATCCAGATACTGCGGATGGGCTTTAGGCCGTCATAGTTCGATATATAATACAATCAGAATCTCGACAGATCCAATGGCTTTATTTCGCAATTTTTATATATTTTTATTTTTGCGAAGCAGAAAGCCATCTTGCAATATCAATTATCCTTATACCCTCATGCTGAATCTCATCATGCTTTGTCCTGGCAATAATCATTTTCGGATAAGCATCTTTTATACTCATAAGAGGCGATAGTTCTCTTTTATACGTTTCTTCTCGCGAAATATCATCAGATACCTGTATATACAGCTTCTCGCCTTCTTTTATAGCAACAAAATCAACTTCCTTCTCGTATAGTTTTCCAACATATACTTCGTATCCCCTACGTAGCAGCTCTAGTGCAACTATATTTTCATAAAGATGTCCATAATCAGCATCCTTGGTACCTAATTCTGCAAAACGAAATGACAAATCGGAAAGATAATATTTCTTATCTGACTCAAGGTATTTTTTCCCTTTAATATCGTATCGCTGAATTGGATAAAACAAGAACGAACGACACAAATAATCAATATAAGCACCAACGGTTTTGTCGTTTGTTTTATACGTACCGGATGTTAGTTTCTTTGCAACATTTCTTATAGAAGTCTGATTGCCCACATTGTCCATCAAGAAATTGCCTATCATAACAAGCAGATCTTCATTCTCAATTTTAAATTTTGTTACTATATCCTTTGTGATGGTGGTCCTGTATATTCCATTGACATATTTTCTGGCATCTTCTTCTGTCTTATATAAATATGAACCAGCCATACCACCTTTTTTGACATAATCATCAAATGCATCGTCCACATCATTAGATGGAAAATATTTCAAATACTCATTAAACGAAAACGGATATAACTTTACTTCAAATACTCTTCCTCCAAACAATGTCGCAAGGTCGCTTGAAAGCAGGAATGCATTAGATCCGGTAAGGTATATATCATACAATTCTTCCTCATATATACTATTAATAACCCTTTCAAAGCCATCACACATCTGAACTTCATCAATAAATAGATAATTATTCTTTTCTGCATCATATTGCTGTTCGATGTACGCATAAAGCTTATCTCCGTCAAGTAGAGTTTCATTCTTTTTTAGATTCAACTTAATACGTACTATATTCGCAGATTCTTCTTGCGCAATATTATTAATGAGCGCGTCCATAAGTTTTGATTTACCGCTTCGACGAACTCCTGTTATAACTTTAATATCCGGAATATCTTTTACCGCCAGAAGGACGTTTAAATAGTAATTTCTTTGAATTAGTTTCATGATTTTTTTACCTCATAAACAGTATAATCCATTTCGCAAATTTAAACAATTTTAATATTTGCGAAACAAAAAGCAACTATCATTCGATAACTGCTCTATGTAAAAGCCGCCTATTCATGCATGTTTTTGTTAATAATATAAAAAATATCTTAATCAACTTTGAAATAGTAGCCTCTGTTTTTTCACTATTTAAATGCATTTAATGGAAAAATCCGGAGATCATCCGGTAATCAGGTAAAAAGAATTTGATATGCATTTTGCATGCTGTGTCAAGATAACACGGTATGGGGACAAATTCATCTTAAGTTTGTATTAATATATGGTTTTATGCCTTAAGAAAGCAAATTTAATCATTACAAATTTTGACTTCTCACGATGTAAAACATTGCATTTATTCGCCTGAATAATCATTTAGTATTAGTTTGATGCTCACACAGAATTATGATACTCCTTAACGAAGAAAAAAGGGATTACAGTCCATCTGGATATGAACCGTAATCCCTCTTATTCGTTTAGCTTAGAGTTCTTTGCTCATTCAGCTATTTGGGTTAGAAAAATTCGATTACTTTTTCTTAACTGTAACCTTCATTCCCTTCTTAACAGCT
>NZ_JNKH01000063.1:0-12846 GCF_000701985.1 Butyrivibrio sp. WCE2006
ATCGAAGGATGACAAAGAGAGGATCATCAACTTTACGAAAAGTAGGATATGAAGTAATGCGGGTACTTAAGAGTCATCCGGCGCCCAAAGATGCTGCTGTATATAATTATATAATCAAGAAAGAAAATGAGGGAAAGTGCAAAAAACACGCTAAAATAGCGGGATTAAATAAATTTCTACGTATATATTATGCAAGAGTAACCGCAGTCTACAAATAAGTAGCAACAGCTATAAAAAGGCTGGAATTATTCATCCAGCCTTTTTGTGATGCTTAAAAATGGTGAAATTGAAAACACTTAAAAATAAGCCGTTTCGCTATTGACATTTGTTAGCAGGTTTTTATGCTGCGAGTAGATGTCCCAGAAAGCGGCTTTGATTTTGACTGTTACGAAGTAAACGATGTAAGGGTTATGCCTTTTGGCGAATTCTATGGTCATATCATGGATCATAATGATGAAGAGATGGGCAGAGTAATCAGGGATATAGAAGCAAGGCTGTAACAGATATAAACAGGAGAAGCATTGCCTGAGGGGAGAATGTAATGCCGTTTTCAATTATCAGAAATGATATTACAAAAGTAAAAGCAGATGCCATTGTTGATACTGCAAATCCTGATGTTGCTATAGGGGATGGTGTCGATGCCGCTATATATAAAGCTGCCGGTGAGGAGAGTCTTTTTGCAGCCCGCAGGGAGATAGGTGTTCTTGAGCCGGGAGAAGTGGGTATTACTCCGGCTTTTGATCTTGACGCAAAATACATTATTCATACCAGCGGCCCCTGGTGGGAAGGTGGGGATAAAGGCGAAGCAGAGCTTTTGAGAAAATGCTATGACAGGTCGCTTATTCTTGCTGCTGAGCATGGATGCGAGTCTATAGCCTTTCCGCTTCTTGCGACAGGTACCTATGGTTTCCCCAAGGAGCTTGGAATTCAGATAGCTGTTGACGCATTTACAGAGTTTTTGCTTGATCATGAAATGCAGATTACTCTGGTTGTTTTTGGGGAGTATGCCTATCATGTTTCTGGTAAAATCTTTGATGATGTAAAGAGTTTTATCGATGAAGAGTATGTGAACGGAGTGCTGGAGGATGAATATAGTCATGATGGCATTCCGGAAGACTCAATGGTATATCTACAAAGCGTGTCTGCTTTTTTCGATGAGGAACCGGATTCTGATACTGCTTCTGAAGAGAGTGATGAAGAAGAGGAATTCAATGAAGACTGGGAAGAGGAACCGTCGGATCTTTCTGATAAAATAGGATTGCCAGAGCCAGATTACATTGAAACGCAGGGCAGTCCAAGAGAAAAGAGTAAGAGTAAACGCGGCATTTTTGCGGATGCTATGAAAGCTATGTCAGCCGCAAGGATTGGTAAAGCCAAAGAATCTGCTCCCATGGCGGCTGCGTATGATGAGTGCCAGGCTGAGATGATGTTTGGTGCAGCCAAAGATTCACAGTCCCTAGATGATGCCCTTAAGGAGATGTATACGGATTCCTTTGAGAAGCATCTGCAGCAGCTGATAAATAAGAAAGGACTGAAGAATTCTGAGATTTATGCGGCTGCCAATATTTCCAAGCAGTACTTTTCAAAGCTACTGAAAGGTCAGGTTAAGCCTTCCAAGGAAAAGGTGCTTTCCCTGGCTATTGGGCTGAGATTAAACCTGGATGAGACGGTGGATTTCTTAAGGCTCGCGGGATATGCGTTGTCCCCGATTTCGCAGACGGATGTTGTGGTCAAGTATTTCATAATCCATGAGGACTATAACGTTATGAAAATAGATATAACACTCTTTGATTACGGACTGGATCCGCTGTCGAAGGGATGAGGAAAATGGTCGCCTGTCGGTTGACCATTTTTTTTGCCACCATAGTAACATGACATTATCAGATAGAGCTCCGCTGCAGATACTAGTCGAACTTAGCTGGCATGCAAGCTTAGTGAGACTGTATCCGAAGCAAAGCGTAGGTGGGGCCGGTAGAAAACAAATGATTGTTACGATGGAGGTATCAAGATGAGTAAAGGTTATACAGAGATTGTTTATATACTGGACAGAAGCGGATCAATGGGAGGACTTGAGCTGGATACAATAGGCGGTTTTAATTCCATGATAAAGAAGCAGCGCGAGACCGGAGAAAAGGCATACGTATCAACAATTCTTTTCGATGATGTGACAGAGGTTCTTCATAACAGAGTGGATATCAGAGAGGTTAGAGATATTACTCCCGAAGAATACTACGTAAGGGGATGCACAGCGCTTCTGGATGCAGTTGGCGGAGCAATAAAGCACACAGTAAATGCCCACAAGAATGCTCCTAAGGATAAGAGACCTGAGAAGACTATTTTCGTAATAACCACTGATGGAATGGAAAATGCTAGCTGCAGATATTCCTACGGTCAGATCAAGAAGATGATCCAGCATGAGCAGAAGAAATATGGATGGCAGTTTATTTTTATAGGCGCGAATATTGATTCCTATGCTGAGGCACAGCGATTTGGCATTAAAAAGGAGAGAGCGGTCAACTATATGCACGATTCAGTAGGTACTGCAAATCTTTATGCAGGTGTTTCAAAGGCTGTTTGCTCAGTAATGATGGCAGGAAGTGCAATGGATGCTGAAGAGGAGCTTAACTGCTGCGAATGGGATGCTGAGATCCGGGAGGATTATGCAAAGCGTAGTGGTCAGCGCAGGAGATGATACGATGCGATGAGATTGGAAGAATGAGGTCAGAGTCATAAAAGGAGTGTGTTTTTTGTGATGAAATTTAATGCAGGCAGAAAGGTTTCTGATAATATATGGCTATCTGGAATAATAGGAGTTGTTGTGGGTGATGCTCTGGGCTGTCCTGTGCAGTTCATGTCAAGGGAAGAGATTCTGGCAGATCCTGTGACAACCATGATCGGACATGGCACTTATGATATGCCGGTAGGGACATGGACAGATGACAGCAGTATGACTCTGGCACTTCTTGATAGTATCAGGGATAAAGGTGGCATTGACCATAAGGATATCATGAACAGGTTTACGAGGTGGATTAGGAACGGCGAATATACGCCATTTGGTGAAGCCTTTGATGTGGGACATGGTACGATGGCTGCTATTGTCCGCTACATGAAGGGTGGCGATTTGAAAAGCTGCGGCGGTACCACTGAACGTGATAACGGAAACGGCTCTCTGATGAGGATTCTCCCGGCATGCCTGTATGCATATGAAAATAAACTTACAGATGAAGAGGCGGTTTTCATGATTCATCAGGTTGCCGGGCTTACACATAATCATATAAGAGGGCAGATCGCCTGTGGACTTTATTATTTCTGTGTTAAAAGTGTGCTGGATGAGAAGGGGCCTCTTGTGGAAAGACTGCAGATAGGCTTTGATAAAGGATTTGAGTCCTATACGGAGTTTTTGCAGGATACATCAGAACTTTCGCATTATGACAGACTACGGGATATTAAGAAGTTTTCAGAAGTTCCGGAGTCTCAGATTCAGAGCAGCGGCTATGTGGTTGATACCATTGAAGCGGCTGTCTGGTCACTTATTACTACGGACTCTTTTAAAAGCTGCGAGCTGAAAGCGGCTAATCTTGGAGATGACACCGATACTATAGGAGCCATTGCTGGTGGTTTGGCGGGACTTTTTTACGGATATGATGGGATTCCCAAGGAATGGCTTGAGGTTATTCAGAGGAGGGAATGGATCGAGGATCTTTGTAAATTATAACTTCATATGAGCCTGCGTAAGGGAGACACTATGCCTCCCTTTTTACCTGCTCAAAAGGGACTTTCTCCGAGGTTTGTCACCTGATTAACAGCTGTCATTTTTATAGGACATGTAAAGCGGGATAATTGTATTATCAAAAGAAGACACGTAGATATGCAGCTGAAGAGAAGGGAGAATTCCAGTATGGGAAAGGCTTTTGGGTTTGTGACAATTGGTATACCGGCAGCAATCCTGATGACCATGTTGCTTATGATGCCGCTGGTTGTCAGGTGAAAAGGAGGCTCTATGAAGCGATTTGTGTATTGGGTTAAAAAATGTGTGCGCGGACATAACAAGCATTGCAAGCACTTTTGCTGCATCTGTGAATATTATGAAATCTGCCACAAAGATGGTGCTTTTAACTAATGTAGCGCAGGGAAAATAAAACGTTATATTTCGCCGAAACGGGTGTGTATTTGTAGATAAATCAGGTTTATTCTTGTATAAAGAGGAACCACACCGTTTTCAAGTAAGAGAAGGAGGCGGTAAGTTATGAAGAAATCAATAATTAGTCTTTTAATAGCATTCGCTGTTGCAATTACCATATTTGGAACTACATCTGTGAGCACTTTGGCATACAACAGTCAGTGCGCTAAGTCCGGATGTACAAGGAAAAGAAGCACCGGAAGTATTTACTGCTATGAGCATAAGGGCGGATCTTCCAGCAGTAGCTTATATTTAAGCAATAAGAGATATTCTTCTAACACAAGCACAAAGCACTGTGTTAAGGCTGGCTGCACCAGGAAGAGAAGCACGGGAAGCATCTACTGCTACGAGCATAAACCTAAGGATACATCAAGCAGCAGCTCATATTCCAGCAGTAAGAGTAACACAAAAAAGAAGAGCAGTAGCTCCGGTAAATCAAAGAAGAGCTATGACTATTACGGAGTTCATGACTATAAATCAGCCCAGGACTTTGCTGATGACAAGTATGAAGAGTTCTATGATTACGAGGACGATTACGAAGATGAGGACGAGGCATACGATGCAGCAGAGGACTACTGGAACGATAACCACTGAATAGTGTTGGTTGTGTTGTGGAGCTATTTAAGGAGGCATAACTGCTGTCTGGTGAAGAACCAGACAGCATCCTCCCTAAAACAACAGCTGCCTTGATGGGCAGGTTTTTTTACTGTATGGCTATTTTGAAGGCCGCATCTGGGATATAATCTATAGTGGATATAAAAATATTGGAACGTGAGGGTTCGGAAAATGAGTAAAACGGCGATAGTTTATGCTTCAACACATCATGGAAATACAAAGAAAGTAGTGGATGCAATTGCAAGGGAATTCGAGGTTGATCTGATTGACGCAACTGTTACTACAGAGAAAGATCTGAGTGAGTATGAACTTATAGGTTTTGCTTCAGGTATCTACGCTGCACAATTCCACCAGCAGATTAAGAATTTTGCACAGGCTAATCTTCCTCAGAATAAGAAGATATTCTTCATAATGACAAGTGCCATGAATAAGGATTTTTCAAAATCAATGGCAGAGTCCATAAAGGGTAAGAATGCTGAGATTGTTGGGAAATTTACCTGTCCTGGCTATAATACTTTTGGTCCATTTAAGCTGATCGGGGGGACTGCTAAAGGCCGTCCTGATGAGAATGATCTTAAGGATGCAGTGGAGTTTTACAGGACACTTGTGAGAGTAGGAAGGCAATAAGGCATATAGATGATACAGTGGAAAATCAAGCAGATTTTTGATGGAGACTATGGATGTGAAGAATTGAAGCCTGGAGAAAAGCCAATGGTTTCAGTTACACTTATAGATGATGATGGGAATGAAAAGTATGTCTCTGTAGAGGATGAGTGGCTAACAGATAATGAACTTGAAGTCGGGGACAGATGGCCTATTATACATGTCAGATATGGTGTAATAGTTGCTAATAAAAGAAGTGAGCGGTACATTATAGCAGCGTCAGATGTAGCGGAATATCCAATCGTGATATCGCGTATTGTTGATGAGGATGATCCTTTTGATGATGGCGGTTATTATGGCCTTTATGATAGTGTTAAGGTTGAGCAGGCTAATGATATTCTGGATCTTCTCAGGGATAATGAGAAAACAAAAGCCAGGACAAAATTGAGAAAGACACTTGAACAATTGGTCCCGTACGTGGATGGTGTAGGGCCGATAGTGTTGGATGATCTTATTCCAGACGAATGGTACGATGCCTGGAAAGATATGGAAGGTATTGTGACAGCAGAAAAGCATATTGATGGATACTGGGACAAAAACATTATGGAGATAGGACTATGAAATTTAGTATGTCACTTTCGAAAGCAGAAAAGATTATGGCATACGACAAGGAGGGGCTTGCTACCCAGAAGGAACGAGAGGATGCAGCCAAGGAAAGGATATTCTCTATTTTACCGGAGGATCAGAAAAAGGAACTGACAGCTCTTTTTGATGAGTTTGAGGAAAATAAGACTCCTGAATCGAAGTTTGCGCATGCAATGGATAACCTCCAGCCACTTATGCTGAATAACAGTAACGGTGGAGGTGACTGGAGAGAGCATGGGGTTACCAAGGAACAGGTATATGGCAGACAGTCAAAGACAAGAGAAGGTTCGGAAAAGCTATATGAGCTTACAGATCAGATAATAAGGGAACATATCAGTAAAGGAAACATAAAGGAATGAGCAACAAAGAAGAATGGAATAGAATACTACAGATAGTCGGGGAGGAGGGATATCCTACAGATAGCGAATTTGCAGATAAATGTGTAAAAAAGTTCAGTGTGATGAGGAATCTGTTCTATGTAATTTTATTTGGAGGATCCTTTTACATAATTCAGGGAGGAAGAATAATTCCTAATAACGATCTGGTATTTCAGGGGGTTATGGCTGCTATCATAATCTCTGCATTCGCATATATAAAGCAGAAAAAGGTACTTCATCTTGAACTAAACAGATATGCATTCAGAGAGTGCTGGCCGGATAAAGGTTTATCAAGATATCTGAGTTTTGTACCAACAGCTCTGAGAAAACAAATGCTCTGGAGCGTGACACAGTATAATTTTGGATGCATTTTTTTCAGACTGGGCAAGATTGATAAAGCGGCAAAGTGCCTTGCTCTTATGCAGGAGTCATCAACAACTGCTTATAATATGCTTTTGGCTTTGCATTTAAAACATTACATAGCCTTGTATTATAACGACTATGATACGGTTATATCCTGCGCAAATGAGGCATCTGTGATTTATCCCAAGGTGAGACATACAACCTGGAACAATAAAATATTTGGTGATCTGCAAATGTATGGTGCATATGCTAATTGCTTCAAAAATAATGCTCCTCAGCAGGTATATTCTGTTCTTCAGTCACCACAGGAAAGGCCAATGGATGAAGTTGAAAGGCAATACTATCTGTACCGCGCAGCAATAGTGCTGAATGATTTAGAAAGCGCAGAGAGATTCAAAAGATATGTGATGGATAATGCCGGAACTACATGGTATGGGCAGGCTGTTAGAGAGAACTTTGTCCCAGAAAGCAAACCTGTAAATTATCCTGGATATATTATTAGAACGGAAATGCTAAACAGCCCAAGTAAAGTGGATAACAGCAGACTGAAATATATGTTACTGGGAGTGCTGATTGTTCTTTTGTTTTACATTGTACCTAGGTTGTTATAAGAGGCGGCAAGGAATTATAAGATGGGCAGCTGTGGAGTTAAAAATCCGCAGCTGTTTTTATATGGAGCAAATCGATTGACACTAAAACCATAGCTGTCTACGTATAGTCCACCGCTGTCGTATGTGGGAAGACCCCGGTTATAGATTTTGGAGCAACATTCACTATCTGATAAATGCCGATAAAGATGGCATGAAGCTGAAATAATAAATATAAGATAGGTGGACATCGCTGAAGTGACTGTCCACCTTTTTAACGGCATATCTTTGTGTTTTATGAAAATCTATACGGACGCAAAGGTCAGAATAGTTTCTCTCATGTCATCAATGAGGATAGTAGCATATCTACTCGTCAAATCCACAATCAATGGCATTAAAAAAGGGCTTCGCCTAGATGAAAATGAGAAATCATTTCTTCACAACTCCTTTTTTAACAGATTCTATTAGAGAAAGATCATCAGCATGACGATTGCAAAGCCTACGGCGAAGGAAAGTGCACCTCTGTCGTTGTCTTGCTTAAGTGCTATCTGAGGAATTTCCTCGATTGTAGTATAAACAAGAGCTCCACCGGAAACTGACATTATATAGGGTAGAAGTCTGGGGAATAAAACGACCAGCACAACTGTGATAATGCCCAGAAGCGGTATCGGTGCACCGGATACAACTCCCATAAGGAATGCCTTACCTGTTTTGGTTCCGGCTTCTCTAAGCCAAAGTGAAACATTGAGCGCTTCCGGTATGTTCTGGAGTGCGATGGCTATAGCCAGGACAAGCGCAACCGATGATGATATCCATTCAGTCTTCATGAAATGCGCTGCGTAAATAGTACCAAGTGCTATTCCTTCGGGAACATGATGGATTACTTCCTTCAGAACAGCCTTTATTTTGGGGCTTAATTTACTTTCCGGTCCTTCGGTTATATCGGAATAAACATGTATATGTGGTATGAATTTATCAAGAAGGATCTGGAAGATAACCCCTACGCAAAAGCAGATTGTCACAGGTATGATTCCCTTATGTACATCGGTCCCAAAGCCTTCAACTGCAGGCTCTATCATTCCCCAAACTGCTGCTGAAAGCATAATTCCCGAACTGAATCCAACCAGTACAGCTCTCATTTTGTCCGAGAGCTGAGCCTTCTGAGCATAGATGATCAGCGAACCAAGAAGTGTTCCGATAAGAGGAATCAGCATGCCAAAGATTGTCTCAGTGTCAGAGAGAGTATTGGCATTATCCAGATGTGTTATAAGTGCACGGAATCCAATGAACAATAAGATTGTACCGCCCATGATCTCGGATCCTGCCTTGTAGCGATCTCCGAAAACGCTGCCTATCTTAACGCCTGCCATTGAAATGATACAAGTAATGACTCCGATAATGATTACTGCTATCACAACATTGATAAGACTTCCTGAATCAATGATCTCAACCGGTACAGCTACAAAAGTGATGCCGACCGCCAAAGCATCGATACTTGTAGCTACAGCCATCATGAACATCGTCTTGACATCAAATCCGGGCGACACTTCCTCATCCGGACCAAGAGCTTCCTTGATCATATTGCCACCAATTAGTGACAGCAGAATAAAAGCTACCCATGGCGCAACCATGCTGATAAGCTTAACAAAATTCGAACCCACCAGATAACCTATAAGAGGCATAACTGCCTGAAAAGTTCCAAACCATATGCCACACAAAAGATACTCTTTCTTTGAGACCTTGCCGACTGCAAGTCCTTTACAAATAGAGACTGCGAACGCATCCATCGCCAAACCTACCGCCAAAAGCAGTACTTCAAATAAGCCCATAATCCATCTCCTACAATGAAAAATAAAAAGATCAAGTACAGAAAAACTATACTTGATCGTTCATTCGAAAAAATGACAACATGTATAGTTCTCCCGTAAACAACTATACATGAGTCTCGCAATTTAAAACAAGCCAGGTCAATGGCCAGTATGTTGACTTGCTACGTAAAAACGCTTGCTACTCCCTCATGGGAAATATGAAAAATCTTATCATTAAAAATATATGATGTCAATTGTAACGTCCCAGTGACTCTCTCTGATATAATAATTTCAAACGACTCAAAATTTTTTTAGTAAGGGGGATTATAATATGTCTGACGGATCAAAATATGTACCGTATGAAGAGCGTACCGGAGCTGAATCTATAGTTTATTTCACCAGGGACTTGTCGCCCGCAGGAATTCAAAAGGTATATGAAAAAGTTAATAATGGCATTACAGGCAAAGTTGCGATAAAGCTTCACACTGGAGAACAGGGTGGCCCAAATATAGTACCTCCGTCCTGGGTCAAGGAACTGATGGATATGGAAGAGAGCCTAAAAAATGCCACAATAGTTGAAACCAATACTTTCTATGATGGAGACCGATATACTACAGAATCCCACAGAAAAACTTTGGCGATAAATGGTTGGAATTTTGCACCTGTCGATATCATGGATGAAGAAGGAACGATCACCCTTCCGGTTAAAAACGGAAAATGGTTCAAGGAGATGAGCCATGGTTCCCATATGCTAAATTATGATTCCATGTTTGTTCTAACTCATTTTAAAGGTCATACCATGGGCGGCTTTGGAGGAAGCAATAAAAATATAGGCATAGGATGTGCAGACGGTCGCATTGGGAAGGCATGGATACATGCAAAGAATGGAAATGACTGGGGCGTAGTGGAAGAGGAGCTCATGGAAAAGATCACTGAATCCACCAAGGCTACTATTGATCATTTTGGAAAAAACATTACCTATGTCAATGTGATGAGGAACATGAGCGTATCCTGCGACTGTGAAGGTGTTGCAGCTGAGCCGGTTGTTACTCCCAACGTGGGAATACTTGCGTCAACTGATATTCTGGCTGTGGATCAGGCTTGCATCGACCTTGTATACGCAATGACTGAGGAAGAGCACAGAACACTTGTTGAGAGAATTGAAACGAGGCATGGACACAGGCAGTTATCTTATATGAAAGAACTGGGAATGGGAAATGACCGTTATAAGCTCATAGATGTTGATAATAATGACATGGAGATAGACAGAAAAGAAGCTGTTAAGGGCCTTAAGCCTTTTGTAAAAATGCAGCCCAAATAATATCTTAAGTCCATGGAGAATTCTTTTATTATGATACCTGAAGATTATGCAAAAAGAGAATTTTTCGATAACTATGATTATTACTGGCTAAAATATACGCTCGAAAGAGGCAAACAGGAAAAGGCTACGTCTCTACTTGTGGGTCATAAGTAAGGCGACTAATACATCAGCAGAAAGCTAGATGAATATGCAGCAGAAACTGTCATTGTGGATTGCACAGCAACACGAACCATCAAATGTAATACCTTTTTTTCAAAATGCAGTAGATGAGGGATAATATCTATAGCTCTGGAAATTCCAGGACTATTTTATTTTTGTCTGAAACAAGGTATGATTATTCATAAGTTGTCTGAAAAAGATGTTTGGACAAGAGGAGTAATGGAGTTCTTTTGCGAGCGATAATTAGGAGAGATCAGAACAGATGCTTATAGGAATTCTTTCAGATACACATGGACTATTAAGGCAGGAAGTTATCGATGGCTTAGAAGGCGTTGATCATATCATTCATGCCGGAGATATAGACAATAAACAAGTCATAGATCGCCTTGAGGAGATTGCTCCGGTAACTGTTGTAAGAGGCAATGCAGACAAAGAATGGGCTGAATATCTTCCAGAGACCGCAACTGTGGAGCTCCTTGGTAATAAGATTTGTGTTATTCACAACAAAGGGAAGATTTCTGATGACCTGGCAGGGATATCAATTATCATCTATGGACACAGCCATAAATATAGCCTGGTAGAAAAAAACGGGCAAGCATGGTTTAATCCCGGATGTTGCGGAAAAAGAAAACCAGACCAGGAAGTTTCTTTTGCAATCCTTGAGATATCAGGCCCGGGAGAGTTTGAATTTCAGAAAAGAGTAATCGCCACCGCGGAACAGGACTCAAAGCTTCCAAAGGATATAGATAGAATAATATCCAAGGCAATGGATCTGACTGACAGAGGAACGACTTACAAAGAGATTGCAAAGAAACTGAAGATTTCAGAAGAGCTGGCAGAGAGCATCTGCAGAATGTACCTGACTCATCCCGGAGTTGATGTGGCGGGGATTATACAGAGGATAAGCTGAGGTGGACAGATGGAACTTAAACGAATAGGAATTGAGCAAAAGGAAGCAATAAAAAAGCTGTTTGTAAGTGTTTTTACAATCGAACTGGTGATGAACATCTGCATCTTAATTGGATGTTGACTTTGCCCTTGGTGTAAAGATGTTTTGAAAAGAACATCGGGACACAAATAAAATTTCAGTAAAACATACTATCGTAGGAGTAAAAATGGGGTATAGGATTAGAATAGCAATTCCTCAAGATGAACAGAGAATTCGTGAATTGTTTACAGAGATGCTGCAGACAATTTATCATACAGAAGATGTGAAGGGCTACGAATTAGGCTATTTGAATCGTTATTGGACAAATGGCGAAGAACGGATACTGGTAGCAGAGGATGAATCTGTTGTGGCTTTTTTGTCAATAGAAGTTCATCATGAGCCAGAAGCAGATTATGCATATCTTGATGATTTGTCTGTTACAGAAAGGTATCGCAATATTGGAATCGGAAGTGCTTTAATCCACGAAGCAGAGGCCTATGCACAAGAAATTGGTATACAGCACATTCTATTTCATGTTGAAAAATCTAATACTGAAGCATTTCGTTTATATGAAAGGCTTGGCTATAAGATTTTTCGTGATGACGGCAACAGATATATGATGAAAAAAGATCGGATTCATATTGCGGAAGAACGCATTACTGCTGAGGAATATGTTGATTTTTTAAAGAGGACGGATTTGGGGGCACAATATCCAAAAGAGCGTTTTGAAGAACGAATCAGGAAGCTTGTCAAGAATGTTTCCATCAGCCTGATTGCGCGTAATGATAAAGGTCTAATTGTTGGGGCTTTGTTTGGGCTTACAGATTTCTGCTATTGGTTGTACGTGACAGACCTTGGGGTGGACAGGAATTATGAGAGACAAGGTATCGCAAGCAAGCTCATGAAGACTGCACATGAAATTGCCGGTGGAGAAAAGGATATAGCCATATATCTGATTGCCAATGAAGATGCTGTAGGCTTTTATGAGAAAATCGGTATGAAAAGGGCTGACGATGTAATGAAATACAACCACATAGAATGGACTGAATGGACAATATGAGTGGCTGGCAGATTTATATTCAGGATAATGAAATAAGCAAATCGGGATTAGTGGAGTAGAACATGGATAAAAAAAGGGCTTTGTCTGGCGCCATAACATTTATAACCCTGATGGGAATCGTAAGTCTGTTTTCGGACATGACTCATGAAGGCGCCAGAAGCATATTGGGCGAATATCTGAACCTCGCAGGGGCATCCGCT
>NZ_JNKH01000064.1:0-12842 GCF_000701985.1 Butyrivibrio sp. WCE2006
CTTCAGAAGATATTTGTATAAGGGGACGAAGAATGTTCTTGCACAAAGCGTGTTGCTTGCAATCGGATTCGATATCAATAAACTGCATCACAAGATCATGGCCGGCCGAACAGGAACTCATCTTTTTGAGCTAAAGAAAACGGCATAATTTTTGATCCTTAAAAATCAAACTCCTGTATCTGATCCGAAGATATCTTCGGACTATTAAGTCACTCTAAAAATATGAGATATGAGCAGAAAGCAGATATAAGTACCGATTTTTAGGCCTGAAAAAGGGCCATCGCCCAGATGATTTAATCATCTAATGCGACAGCCCCTTCTGATAAATTAAAACTATGTCATTGTTGGCGGCAAACTCCGCCTTATATTTTTATTCGTCTGCAATTGTAGGATTAGCAAACAGTGCTACATGCGAACATGTGCGATTAAATTCGGATTTGATGCGACGAATGCGCCAAGGTTCCTATAGTCATTTCTCATTTTAAAAGCAGTTATGAGATCTACAATATACCAGGTATTAAAAATTAGATAGAATAGCATTCTTCCTGCAGTTATCCTGTTATTCATTTTCAGCTTTATTGCACATATTTCTGCAGGAATTACTGTAGTTGAAAATATTAAAGCATCAACCGCAATGAGTATAGGTAAAAAAAAGATCCCCACGCCTGCCAAAGCCATTAAAACAGAAAAAATACCAGTGGCCAGCACAAAATATAAAATGTAATAAGGTATTTGTAACAGCTTGACAATAAAATTAACATTTGCCAGTTTGCTTTTATTACGGGATAGTATCGAAATAATAGTAGTAGCTATTATCTGTATTAATATACCTGTACCGCAAATAGAGTATATTTGCATGCTTCCTTCAGTTCGAAAATTCCATAGTGAAAATAAATAGATATACGGCAATACCGCATTCAGATACAATAAATTTTCCATTCCCCTTTTCTCCCTCTTATGTACAAATTATTTTGTTTATTCATGAAAAAGTATATGGCGGTGATAAAGTAAGATACATAGTTGCTGTTGCAATATTGGTATTTATATTCCTCCTATTTGGAAAATATAATAACAATTGTTTTCTACTTCTTGGCCATCAGAGATATTGTCGGAAACTTATAATATAATGTCAATAGATTTTTCATCTCCCGATGGATGTATATTACCCCATGAAATTTTAGGAGTTATTTCTTACGCCTGTCATTTAAGAGGACTATAATGCAGACTGTGTCTGGGATATAATCTATAGAGAATATAAAACGGACGGAAAGTAAAAGAGGAATTAGAATTATTCAGGATATAAGAATGTTTTCTTCAGCACCAAAGGAAGCAAGAGAGGTGCAGGTGGTGGTACAATAAATGTATCTAAAAAGAAAAGATCTGAAGGATATCTGGAGATGGATGGTAAAGTATTGTTTATGTTTCTAAGGAGGAGTGGGTTTGGAAAAGTTACTTTATTTTATTACTACAGTATGCGCGAAAATACAGGTCGTATCTGACCTTTTCTGGGATTTTCCTACGAATTTTGGGTGGTATTCAAGTATTCCGATATTAGGGAATTTCTCGCTTGCAATCATTCTTCTTATTGGCTCAGGAATCTATTTTTCTATCAGACTAAGGTTCATTCAGGTACGAAAGTTTAAGCATGGCATAGATGTTCTGAAAAACAGTAAAGCGAAGACAGGTATATCACCATTAGCATCCTTTTTCTTATCGACTGCAATGAGAGTGGGGCCGGGAAATATCCTTGGTGTCACCGGAGCTGTTTCTGTGGGCGGTCCGGGAGCTCTTCTTTGGATGTGGATTTCTGCGTTCTTTGGAATGGCCACAGCCTTTGTGGAGTCTACACTCTCACAGATTTTCAAGGAAGAGAAAAACGGAGAGTATATCGGTGGTATGTCTTTCTATGGACGAAGATTACTGAAAAACTCCGCTGTAGTCGGAGTTGTGCTTTCACTTATGTATATCATTTATGCTATTCTCTGTTTCCCGGCACAGGGTTTTAACACTGTATCGGCTATGGGACAGATATGCAGTATCATCAGCGGAACAGAGCTTCCTACAACACACATGGTATATTGGATAGGATTTGCAATAATCATTATTGCTACAGTATCCGTATCTTTTGGTGGAACAAAGAAAATTTCAAAAGTTACTGATGTGCTTGTTCCCATCATGGCAGTTGTATATGTGGCTACTGTACTGATTCTGATAGTTATTAACTTTAGACGTATTCCGTGGTTTTTCTATGCAGTGATTACAGAAGCGTTCAAACCGGAAGCAGTTTTTGGCGGAGCATTTGGAGTGGCGCTTATGCAGGGAGTAAAAAGAGGTCTTATGTCCAATGAAGCAGGACAGGGTACCATTACAATGCCGGCAGCTGCTTCAGATGCTGCACACCCATGTGATCAGGGATGTGTGCAGGCAATTGGCGTATTCCTTGATACTATCGTAATCTGTACGCTCACCGGTTTCGTTGTAATCATGGGCAGGGTATGGCTTACTGATGCGGCAGATGCATGGTTTGAACTTGGAAAACTCCCCAAGTATCTGGCATCTGTAGCAGAGCTGACACCGGGGACTTCCTTTAACAGCATAGTGACACTTCTTGTATCCCTTTGTTTTGGGCTTTTCGCATTTACCTGCCTTCTCGGATTTATGTCATTTTCAGAGATCTGTGCAAACAGAATCAGTAAAAAGGCAGCATTTATCAATTTAATAAGGCTAATTGACATAGCAGTTATATGCTTTGGAATGCTTACATCCATTGTGGGTCTGGATCTTGGCGCACTGTGGGATTTGTCTGATTTTGCCAACATTCTGATTGCTTACTGTAATATACCGCTTTTGTACATTGGATTTAAATATGTGAAAATGGCTCAGGAGCATTTTGAAAAGAACGATGGAACGCCGTTTACGTCAAAAGTAATCGGAACTGATGTGGAGATTTGGGACAAAAAAGCGAAGTTGCTGTCTATCTTATGAATAGTGAAGTAGTAAATATTCCAAGTATAAGTGAAGTGAGGCAGGGTTAAATATGATTCGCAAAGCAGAAAAGAAAGATCTGTCTAGGATTGCAGAAATTCTGGTGTTTGTAAAAAGAATAAAATATCGACCTATTTTCAAAAATGATGATTATTCTTTTAAAGACTTACAAGTTATCAAGGTAGCAAAAGAGTATGGCAATCCTAAAAGATTAGATAATACTTGGGTTTATGATGATGGAATAGTTAAAGGGATGATTCATATTGAAGAAACTGAGGTTGCTGAATTGTACGTAGATTATTTCTTTTGGAATCAAAGCATTGGAGCAGATCTCATAGAATTTGCAAAAGAGAAGTTCAGTGTAAATACTCTTTGGGCGTTGGAAAAGAACTTAGAAGCGATTAAGTTCTATGAAAAGCATGGATTTCATGATAGCGGAGATAGAAAGCTTGAGGAAGGAACAACTGAGTATCTGATAAGAATGGAGCGATAAATTACTGTTAAATGGATTTTTTTCTGATATATAGAACTATGTTTTTGTAGGTTGGAGAAGGGGATTTTTAGTTGATAAGGAATAATACGAGGATAAGCCTAAATGAAAGAGTATTTATATCATGGATCCCCAAATAAACTTGATAAGCTGATACCTAATCAGGCACATGATGTGGGATTTGAGGAAGGATGCCAGTTAGCTGTATATGCTACTTCAAATAAGAATATGGCTATTTGTTTTGCGCTCGGATGTATTTCAGACGGAGAGGATGCAGAACGTATCATGATGCCATAATATGGGGATAAAATGATTTTCAAGCACTGCCATCCAAATTATGGAGGAAAAGGATATTTATACTTTCTTGATAAGAGAAAGTTTAAACCAGCGATGGGATCACAGTGGGTATGCTATGAAGAAATAGTACCAGATGATGTTATCGAAATAAGTGTGGATGATTACCTGGATTTGTGTGTTGTAGAGAATAATATGATTCTTGTGAGGGATGAACATGAAAAAATGGTATGACGAAGAATATGAATTTACGGTAGAGGTAACAGGTTTTCTGCATGGAGATCATACGGAGAGATACTGTCGTAATGGCGAGGAAATCGGAGATAAATACACATGCACCTATGGATGCCCTGTTAACAAGTATGGATATGGAATCTGTTCGAAGACCATGATGATGTTATACCCTCTTATGGAAGCGATAAGAAGCGGCGGAGATTTGGAGAATCTTGGTGGTGACAGCAAATATACGAAAACCATAGTATGCCCCGATGGCTGCGTAATGTTCAAACTAACTGCCAGACCATTAGGAAATGAGAATTTTCATAAGGGTGGATTCTGGGACTATCCGGATCAAACAGTTTAAAGGGATTGCAAAACTAATAGCACTTCCTGATTTTTCAAAAATTGTCAAAATTATAGCATAGCGTAGATGATGGGCTGACAGTTAAGGAGTCGGATATAGTGGAAGCAATGATTGCGTACATTAAAAGAAGATTCCTTCCGGAATCTTCTGGAAATAGTCATTTCTATATATTTCACCAAACGTAGGCTACTGCGTTAGCTATGTCTTCTGTGATGGTGTTATCTTTAACGAGCTTCTTAAGCCATTTATCAAGCTTGCCTACCTTGTGGTTAGTCTGGATAAAGTGAATCTTCTTGCCATTTACATCATTTGAAAGAAACAGTTCGTATGTGTACATAAGAGAAAACCTCCAAAAAAATCATCTTATTTGTTCCATTCGTTTTGGCCATTTGAATGTTCTTTTTGCGCGTCCGAGAAATATATCGATGGGTGGGTGAAAAATCTTTAGGGGTTTTCTGAATGTTTTTTTATATCTTTTTAATGGCCAATTTGTGAAATAAAATTTCAAATAATTGAGTGTTTTACAATGCTGTTTGATATATCTGCCAGAGACCAGTCAGATACTTGGGGAAAATTTGTGCCGAAAGATGTGGATTTATGATCCCATTTGCAGGACACACAAAATCCACACCGATAGAACATAACTTTGTGGATAATCACTTCTATTTTTTCTTCGAATGTGGATAAAATTCCAGCGGCTTTAGGAAAATAAGAGTTGGTAGCAAAGTTAATTGAATCCCGAGAGTATAATAGCAGTAGTCTGAGGAGGAAAAGTATGAATGCTAGAGAGTATCTTGATATTTTACATGTGGCTGAGAGATTAAAGGATACACCACGCCACTGCACGACGACAAATCGCAGAACTGAGAGTGTGGCAGAACATAGCTGGCGAATTTCTCTTATGGCTCTTTTATTGAGGCATGAATTTAAGGACATCGATATAGATAAAGTCATAGACATGTGTATCATCCATGATCTTGGGGAGTGCTTTACCGGTGACATTCCTACATTTATGAAAACCGATGATGACAGAGAAGTCGAAGATTCCCTTTTGAATAGATGGGTCCAATCTCTTCCAGAGGAAATATCAAATGACTTTTCTGAGTTATATAAGGAAATGGATGCTCAGGAAACAAAAGAAGCCAAGCTCTATAAAGCCTTGGACAAGCTTGAAGCACTGATCCAACATAACGAATCTCCGATTGATACGTGGTCAGAAAATGAGTATGAACTAAACAAAACATATGCGTTTGATACTGTGAATTTCTCAGAATGGCTCACTGAGCTAAGGAAAGTTATTCTCGAGGATACATTAAAAAAGATTGATGAAAGTGTACAGTAAAGTATGATAGATGAGCTTAGATCGTTCTCAATGAAAGAGGACAGATGGTTATGAAAAAAATCCGTAAGACCAACTTCATTTTGATGTTTTTTCTTACAGTTTTCATAGTTGCTGCGAATATTATTGGAAGCAGAGCTTATGTAAAGAAGGCAACTACTGATGCTGATATTCCTGCTTATAATGACAGTCCATCGGTTATACTAAACGAAAATGAACCGGAGTTTAAAACTGATGAGATAACAGCGGTATCATTTGAGAGATATGGTGAACTTGATGATCTTGGCAGATGTACTACCGCCATGGCATCAATCGGCAGGGAACTTATGCCTACAAAGGACAGAGAGTCTATCACCATGGTTAAGCCAACCGGTTGGGAGCAGAAGAAATATCCTGGACTTGTAGATTCAGATCCTCCGTATCTCTATAATAGATGCCATATGATCGGGTTCCAACTGACTGGAGAGAATGCGAATGAGCAGAATCTTATAACGGGAACCAGATACATGAATGTGGAGGGCATGCTTCCTTATGAAAATGAAGTAGCGGAATATGTGCATAGTACCGGGAATCATGTAATGTACAGGGTTACGCCGGTGTTTGAAGAGAATAATCTTCTGTGCGATGGTGTGAAGATCGAGGCATTATCTGTTGAAGATGGCGGTAAGGGTGTCAGTTTCAATGTGTTCTGCTATAACGTGCAGCCTGGTGTGATTATAGATTATTCTGATGGATCTAATAAGCTGGATAAGGATTACAAGACAACTCAAAGTGAGAATGCTGATCATAGTAAGGCAGCAGATCAGAACAACAATAAAGGGCAGGCTGATGAAAAGGTTGCTTCTGATAAAACATATTCCTATATTGGGAACAGGAATTCACATGTGTTCCATTATCCGGATTGTAACAGTGTGAAGGATATGAAGGAAAAGAATAAGGTTTATTTTGAGGATGTCACTAGATATGAGGTTATAGAAAATGGGTTTAGGCCTTGTCAAAACTGTAAGCCATAAGTAAATATGAAAAAGTAATTGAATATCAGATATGTTTGGAATAAACAAATCAGTGCAAAGCAGGCCGTTATGAGTGTATCATGCGGTCTGTTTTTTCTTGCGTGGTATATACACTATCAGAAACTTTTTTCGTTATCTATTATAGAGGATTAAAAATAGTTATTTTGCGTTCTTGGATATACACAATAACGTAAAAAATAAATATCATGTTTTTACAAGGATCAGTAACAAACCACATAAATGGATAGTGGTGGACAATGAGTGATAAAACTGGGATAGAAGAGTTGCTAATATTACAACTGAAGCACGGTAATAAAGAAAACAGATTTTGAGAGAGGTATGTAATGATGAAGGGTATGGTATTTGTAAAAAGACTAACAATGGTATTTACACTTGTAGCAGTCATTGCAGTAGCTTCATTAAATGGAATGCTGAAAGTAGAAGCAGCAAAGACTCAGATGATGGAGATAAACTGCCCTCATTGTCATGAAAATACAACAGTAGATGTTATGCAGGATGATGTAGAATGCACAAACTGCTTTGTAAATATTCACATAGATGGCTGAGCAGCATTGTTACAAGAACGGGCTATCAAAATGAGTTTAATATGTTAGAAAAATTGCCATTTGACAGAGCAAATTACTGTTAAATGGCTCTTTTTCTGTTATAGTAAAATATATTTTTGTTGGAGAGTGTAGGTGAAGGTTGTTTCATCTGCATATTTAAAGCAGAGAAAGGCGCTCCGCCAGGAATTTTTATTATGTTGGATATAAAAAGCAGCTTTTAAAGAGGTTGCTAAGTGATGATTAGTACAGTACATTGTTTCTTAAATAACCGGATCGAATTAGACCAGTTATTTTGCTAACGATGTACTAATAGTATTGTTCACTGATAAAACTAATAGTTAGACGGTAGGATACAATGATAGAGTTATTTCTGACTTTTGCAAAGATCGGGCTTTTCACCTTTGGAGGTGGATATGCCATGATCTCTATTATTATAAATATATGCGTAGCGAAGAAAAAATGGATAACACATGATGAGATGATGAATGTAGCAGTGATTGCAGAATCAACACCGGGACCGATTGCTATTAACTGTGCGACTTATGTGGGTTATAAGAAAAAAGGTATTAGGGGAGCAATTGCAGCTACTTTGGGCGTTGTGTTTCCGTCTTTTATCATAATCTATCTGATTTCTATATTTCTTAACAATTTTCTGGAGATTACATGGGTAGTAAATGCCTTTAAGGGAATTCGGGTTGCAGTGGGACTGTTGATTCTTGATGCAGGCCTTAATATGATAAAGAAGATGAAAAAGAAAGTGTTTCAGATGGCTGTCGTGTGCTGTTCTTTTACTGCCATGATGCTGATCAACATTTTCGCGTGGAATTTTTCTTCAATCCTGCTTATGCTTATTGCTGCAATAATAAGCCTCCTGGTTTTTGGGGTTCAAGAAGCACGATCCGGAAACGGGGGTGATCTTAAATGATATACCTTGAGCTTTTTGTTGGATTTCTGACTGTTGGATTATTTTCTTTTGGTGGAGCATATGCTGCGATACCACTTATCCGTGATGTGGTTACTTCTTATGGTTGGATCGGTGAAGATACACTGACTGATATGATAGCTATAGGTGAGAGTACTCCTGGACCAATAATGGTTAATCTTGCCACATATGTCGGAAGCAGTAAGGCAGGACTACTCGGAGGGATAATAGCCACGTTTGCCGTGATACTGCCAGCATTTATTATCATACTTCTTATAATGGTCATGTTGAAAAACTTACAGGGAAACAAGTATGTGCAGGCTATTCTCCGTGGATTGCAACCATGCATTATTGGAATAATTCTCGCTACCGGGTTTATGATGATGATAAAAAACACAGTCTTTCCATTGCTCCATAATACAAAAGATTATCGTCCTGCGTTTATGGGCTGTGTTTTGGCTATTGCTTACTTTGCTCCAAGGAAAGTATTTGGCAAAAAGTTGTCTCCGATATTGCTCATAATGATTTCTGCGGTATTGGGAGTTATCACATATGGTGTTTAGGTGCAACCTATGGGTGCTATCAAACATACAGCGAATACTCACAAAAAATCTATTAAGGGAAAAACGAGAAGACTATTTTTCATATAATTATTGGTATAGATGGAAGAAAAGGAATTTAAAGATTATAGATGAGTAAGGATATTTTTTATGACAAGGATATTCGAGAGCCACTGTTTGATTTTCTTGAGGATACATTTGGGAAAGTGAGAATCCTTGAGGAGAAAAGGACTGGCAGCGCCAGGGCTGATGTTGTCATGATTACACCGGATTTTCTGTATGGCATAGAAATCAAAAGCGATGCAGATACTTATGTCAGGCTTGAAAAACAGGTAAAGAACTACAACTGGTATTATGACCGCAACATCATTGTGGTAGGTTCATCACATGCTGCTCATGTGAAAGAGCATGTTCCTGAATGGTGGGGCATAATTACTGTTGAAGCTGATGAAAACGATGCACCGGATTTTTATATAATGCGACATGCCGATGCCAATCCGAGAGTAAAAGAAAAAAGAAAGATCACCATACTTTGGCGTACTGAACTTAATCATCTTCTGGAAAAAAATAATCTTCCCAAGTACAAGGAAAAGAGCAAGCTTTTTGTGCAGGAGAAGCTTCTCGAAAAGGTTCCTGAGGATATACTGTGGAAGCAGGCGTATGAGGAATTGTTTGAGAGGGATTATAACACAATAGCGGAAGAAATTGAGACATATAGAAAGAGCCGGTGAAACAGCTAACTGTTATGAAGCAGGAGAGGTATCAGCAGCTGTTCGTTCAAAATCAGGGAAAATATATGTTGGAGTATGTATTGATACATGTTCGACGCTTGGGGAATTATATATCTGGGTACCACTGAAGAAAGAATAGATCTTAAGGCGAATATAAAGTCTATTATGTAGATTATCAAAATGTGGTTATAACAACATACTTATGTAAAAATCCATATTAAACTGACATCATAAAACAAGTAGGAGGTCAGTTTAATATGGTACGTAAGATAATCAGGATAGATGAGGATAAGTGCAACGGATGTGGATTGTGTGCAAATGCATGTCATGAAGGCGCCATAGAGATGGTAAACGGAAAGGCAAAGCTTGTCAGAGAGAACTTCTGCGACGGCTTTGGTGACTGTCTCCCCGGATGCCCTACAGGAGCGATAACATTTGAGGAAAGGGAAGCACCTGAATATGATGAAGCTGCTGTTAAGGCTGCAAAAGAATCAAATCAGGAAAAAGCCAATCATCATGACAGCTGTGATAATGGAATGCAACATCAGCCTGGTCATGGTTGTCCCGGATCACAGTTTAAAATGTTTGTGCAGAAACCAGCTGCAGATATGTCAGGAACCCCGGCAGCTACAATGACTAATCATCCATCAAGGCTTATGCAGTGGCCATGTCAGATAAAGCTTTTGCCAACAAAAGGTGAGTTTTATAACGGAGCGAAGCTTCTGATAGCAGCTGACTGCACGGCCTATGCTTATGCGAATATGCATGAGGATTTCATGAAGGGAAGAGTTACAATGATTGGATGTCCCAAGCTTGATGAGGGTGACTATACTGAGAAACTTACAGAAATTATCAGTAATAATGATATAAGGGATGTTACAATTGTAAGGATGGAAGTGCCATGCTGTGGTGGTCTTCAGAGAGCTGCTGAAAATGCACTAAAAAGCAGTGGTAAGTTCATTCCATGGCGGGTAGTTACGATTTCCAGAAATGGTAATGTTATAGAAGATTGAAAAGGTTACTGTTCAGTCAGCTCTGCGCACTTGCTGCGCTGAGCGTGAGAATGTTCTATGTCTTGAATATAGGATTTGCCCCTTTGCCGAAGGCAACTGGAATGGGCAAATCCAGTTGCTGTGAGCACCGTAAGGTGTGAACAGTAACTTGAAAAGCGAAAACCTTATCCCAATATCATCAGTAGAATTCAAAGTTGCATTCCTGGCTGGTATAATATTTTTATGCATTGACAAATGATAATGACGAAGAAAGAAAAAGATTTATGCTGATAGACAGAAGAAAAGTCAGGGAGCAGTTTGCTTCCTATACAAGGAATTATGATCCCGAGGATCCTAAGATTGCTTTAAAGATAGTTCATACATATCGTGTTGCAGAAAACTGTGAAGAGATTGCCAGATCATTAGGGTTATCTGATGAAGATGTAGAGTTTGCCTGGCTTTCAGGAATGCTTCATGATATAGGAAGATTTGAACAAGTAAAAAGGTATAACACTTTCATAGATTCAGAATCAGTAGACCATGCAGAGTTTGGAGCAGATCTTCTATTTGGAACAGACCATCTCATCAAGAATTTTTGTGATGACAGGTCTTTCGATGAAATGATGGAAACAGTCATCAGAGAGCATAATAAATATAGGATAAATGAGTCAGTTACCGGGAAGACTCTTACTTTCTGCAACATCCTCCGGGATGCGGATAAGGTTGATATCTTAAGAGTAAATGTAGAGACACCCATGGAAGAGATATACAATGTTTCTAAAGAGGAGATGTTATCATCAGGTGTTTCTGAAAAAGTCATGGATCAGGTAAGAGAGCATCAGGCAGTAAAACGTGATGTAATGGATTCACCTGCAGAGCATCTTATTGGACATATAGCTCTTGCTTTTGAACTGGTATATCCGAAGAGCTGGGAGTTAGCAGAGGAGCAGGGTTACCTTTATAAGATGTTCGAATTCCCATCGAGGAATGAGAGTACTATAAAAGCGTTGAAGGATACCAAAGCAGAACTGGAACTGCACCATATATAAGATAGCTGTTACGTTTCAGTGCAATCCCCGTAAGGACAGACGGCCAGACATAATGCGCATGCCCCGACACACTTATTGCAATCGTTCGGACACATACATTTTTCATATGCTTTTCCATAGTCAAAATCATGATCTATAAGAATTGCAGATAATCTTACTCTTGGTCCGTATTTTTCTGTTATGATGACATCATTTTTTCCAAACCATCCAATGCCTGCAGCTGCTGCAGCATCTTTAAATGAAAACTCAGCTCTGAAACGTCCGTCGTTTTTCTGGGCGACTTGCGGAACATAGTAACTAATGCCGTCTTTTTTCAAGACATTCTCTATTTCTTCCACTTTTACTACCAGTCTATCCTTTGCTCCGAGGATACCCTCATCAAAAAAATCGGCTTTATTACTTGCCTGAATTGTTCTTTTGGGATTAGCGTTTATACCTGATATGACAACGGAAATCGAAACAAAGAATGGTAAACTCAAACGCCTGACCTTGGAGGGGGTGAAGATGTGGCTTGTAGTTGGTTTATAAAAAAAAATAATATTTACAGTTGAGAAATGATTTTCGTATTTAGAAAAATGTGTTACGGTACAAAGAGGAATTTACTTAGTAAACTTAAACTTCGCACATAAAAAAGTGCTTTAGAACCTTGATAATTCAATAAGAACTGGCATTTTTAAAGGCGTGAAGCCTCTGCATTTGGTATAATTTAAGTACCACCAAAAACCATCCCAAAGGAGACTCACGCCTTGTCTAAAATTATATCACAGAACGACTACGATTCTAAGCAGATTACTGATTCTATCAGATACTTTTTTGAACGTTTTCATTTATCAGCTGTTCTCAAAGCATCCAATGCAAAGAAGTCGAAAGGCGTCACACCGCTCCAGATCGTGAGTTATGCCTTTGCTTTGGTTTTTAGAAACAAATCTATGTACATGGACATGGTTCTCGGAAATAGCGAATTATCTTTTGCCAAAGATACATACTATCGTTTTATGAATAGCATCAGCATAAACTGGATTCGTTTCACAACACTACTTGCCGCCAACATCTGTAAGGAATCTATTGCACCTGCTACGTCTGAAGACAGAGTTAATGCACTTATCATTGATGACTCCACTTATTCAAGGAGCTGTTCCAAAAAGGTAGAGATGCTTGCAAAGATATATGATCATGCGAAAAATATGTACCTTTATGGATTCAGAATGCTCACTCTTGGGTGGACTGATGGAAATACATTTCTTCCGGTTAACCACATCTTACTTTCATCTTCAAGCAAATGTCAGGTCAATGGTTGTAATCCTATTGATTACAGAAG
>NZ_KL370846.1:0-4867 GCF_000701985.1 Butyrivibrio sp. WCE2006
TACACATGGAAACGTTGGAAAATACTATGAAGCCATGAATCATAAACTGAGTCTCCAGACAAAGGAGCAGTTGTATTTTAATAGTGGGATATGGACTTTGTAACGGCTTGAAAAGCCAAGGGAATCCTTTATCCGCATGATAACATAAGTGCATTGATAGATATGTATGTCAAGGATGCATGGATGCACCGTTGGCTTGTCCTTGACATACATATCTATCAATGTTAGCTTAAATGGAGCGGATAAAGAATTTCCGTATCTATAGATGCCAGCTGATGCTTAGGCATATCAAGGTTTCTTTAACCTATTAAATCCTACAGTAAATTTACGCGGTCCTTAAAAATTACGCTACTAGAAGAATTATATTGAATAACTTATAATGAAATTAGGCATGTATGTTATTTTTACTGTTTAAAAAAAACAGATTGTGATTATTGCAGACTAGTGAAAATCCAATTTGATAGGGAGAGAACATCCTACACACAACACGACTTTTAATCACAAGATACTATTAATGCTTTATATCCTGTTTTTATAGAATGAATTCATATTTTGATACGAAAAAATATGAATATCTGAGGTTTGAGGAAGAAAATGAAAGTATTCAATACTACAGCAGTATGCATACCATCAAAACACTATATGGTGGATATTTCTGAAAAAGTTGAAGAGATAAAAAAACTTGTTGATGGAGGGAAATATTTTACCATCAATAGGGCAAGGCAATATGGAAAAACTACGACTCTAACTGCACTTAGGAAAAAACTAGAATCCACATATATGGTTTTATCTCTAGATTTTCAAAGCATTGGCGCAGATGTCTTTGAAAATGAAGCGTTTTTTTCACAAGCAATGGCTCGTATAATTATCGATTGCCATGAATTCGAAAAGATCGAAATTCCTGAAGAAACAATTACTGCTCTTGCAATGTTAAATGAAGCATCCCCTGAAAAAATTAAGCTTGATGATTTCTTTAGGATAATGAAGCGATGGATAAATAAATCAGATAGAGGCGTTGTACTAATAATTGATGAAGTAGATTCTGCAACTAATAATCAAGTATTTCTCGATTTTCTAGCAGGATTAAGGGACCTATATATAGGAAGAGAAACTGATGGTATTCCGGCATTTCAGTCCGTTATCCTTGCAGGAGTGACAGATGTAAAGCACCTTAAAATGAAAATCCGTCCAGATAAAGAGCATAAGGAAAACAGTCCCTGGAATATAGCAGAACCTTTTAATGTAGATATGAGCTTATCTGAAACAGGGATTAGAGGAATGCTTGATGAATATGAGTCAGACCATAATACAGGTATGTGTACAGATGAAGTTGCAAGAAAGATCCATGATTATACAAATGGCTATCCATTTCTTGTCAGCAGAATATGCCAATTGATTGATACTGATATATGCAGTTCGATTGGCAAGGAGGCTGCTTGGACATGTGACGGAGTTGAGGAAGCTGTAAAAAAGATAATAACAGAATCAAATACATTATTTGATTCTTTGATGAGCAAACTCAAGAATTATGAGCGATTAAAATTACAATTAAGAAGAATACTATTACAAGGCGAAACGATTGAATATTTACCAGACAATAAAGAGCAAGAACAGCTTATGATGTTTGGATTTATAACCAGAAGCAATGACAACACAATCGTAGTCGCCAACAGAATATTTGAAATGCGTCTATATAAATACTATATTGGCGAGAGCAAATTTTCTGAGGAAATGCGGGGAAATGCACTAGATAATAAACCGGAATTCATTAAAAATGGTGAGCTTGATATACCCCTAATAATGAAACGCTTTATTGAAACACAAAAATATATAAGAAACCTTAATGATGAGGAAGCAGAAAGAAAATTCATTGAAGAGGAAGGCCGAGAAAAATTCCTTACATATCTTTCGCCTATCCTAAACGGAACAGGAACTTATAGTATTGAAGAGCAGACCAGAACGCGAAAGCGAATGGATATCGTCATTCATTATCTTGGAAAACGCTACATTATAGAACTTAAAATTTGGCACGGTGAAAAATACAATAGCGCAGGAGAAAAGCAAATTATAGAGTATTTAGATTATTGGAATTTAGATACTGGATATATGTTGAGTTTCAGCTTTAACAAAAAAAAGATTCCCGGCGTAAAAAAGATTCAAATAGGAGAAAAGATATTATACGAAGGTATAGTCTAGATATCATCTATGCGATTTACATAGGTATCCACATGTATACATATATAGCTCTTTGTATCAACATAAACTGCGGTATAGGAACTTTCCCTCATAAAATTGTAAGGGTGAGGGGAATATTCCCTCATAAAAATGTAATGATAGGGTGAATATTCGCTCATAAAAATGCAATGGGTGAAATGAAAATGGGCTGAAATTTGTATTTTTGACAAATAGATGCTTAGATAAAGTAAGAACGGGACCTGGAAAACCAGATCCCGTTCTTATTTACTTTAGAATATCAAGTAGGCATTTTTCATCCTTGGGAATATATGATAGCCTTTTGTACTCTTTTATGGCAGATATTAATGTATTAGTATCCGAAAAATAATCTGATACGAAGGATAAATTCTTAACGTTAGGCATCCTTAGATTATCCTTACAAAACACGCTAGGCTTAACACTACTTTTGTGTTTTGAATACTCATTGAATTTACCCTCATTAATAATCACGAGCATTTCTATTTCCGGTGCGGTTATGACATTAACTACATCAACTTTATTCTTATATGCTGCGCGTAAATTGAAGTTCTCTCTTCTAGAGTCGAGGATTCTATAAACCGTTATTTTACGTTTAAATCCTTTTCCCAGGTATCTATCTTCGAAGTCTCTGGCACTACGGCAACGTAAGACTTCTCTATCCAAAAGATCTGAACGTTTAAAAATCAGTTTATCGTCATCAAGCAGCTTGTTGATAATTGCCTGCTCGGCAGAACCTTCACAAATACAAGCAATAAGACTTTCTTCTGCCATTAATTATCCCCCAATACAGTTGTGTTATTCATAAATACATCTTTTAAATCCATATAAGCATCATACATAGGGACAGTACCTTCAAGGTATCCGCTTTTGAATGCTTCGCTCTTTTTAATATCATTTCTTTTTAGAACATCACATAATTTCTGAGAAGTGATTCCCTCTCTGTTCCTGACAATATAGATATCATCTGATCGTTCAAATTCATCAAGTAGTTCTGAATAATGTGTTGAAAATACCAATGTGGCGCCATTTTTATTAACACCAGATCTTGTGAAAAATCTAAATAATGTAGCAACTATTTCTCTATTAAAATGATTTTCTAATTCATCAACTAAGAGGTAACCACCTTGATTGATAACCATCATTGCACAAATGAAAACATTAAGTCCTTTTACGGTACCTGATGATAAATATCGTTCACACTGCATGGGAGAAGAAAGCGATATTTCTTCACGACCATAAAATTTGAGTTTAGCTTCACCGCTCTTATTATCGTATGTAATAGATTCAATGCTGGGATCCAAAAATGTAATCAACTCATGGGGGAAATTACCAATCAGTCTTAAAACATTAATATTTGTATAATCTACTAAATCGCTTACAAAAAGTTTATTATTCTTACTGATTGAAATAACTATACTTGTATCATCCTGCAAAAACTCTGCGTTATTATCGCGTTCTCTAAGCAAATCATTGTCATCAAATATTGAAATATCTTTCTTGGACTTAATCTTTGAAACCTTTTTTGCCCATATCTTTTCATCTGCAAACACAAGGCGTTTTTCTAAATTCTTATTGGTTTCTGTAACTATCTCTGATCTGAGTTTGCAAACTCCATATTGTTCATCATAAAAAATAATCTCAAAAACGACATTCTTAGATTCTGTTAAAACATCACGATTAATAATGTTATTTAATGATTGTCCGTTGATAAGCTCCATAGCAAAAGAAATCAGTTTCAATAACGATGTCTTTCCAGATGCATTAATACCTACAATTGAAATGACATTATTGGTGTAGATATTCCCAAATACATTTGCGAGCATATCACAATTATCATTAAAAACTCTTTGCTCAGCAAAAAAGTCAATTTCAACTTTTCCGTCAAAAAGTGATAACCCTTCTGCAGAAATCTTCAGTATTTTCATAGCATACCTCCTATCTGTAAAATTATAGTAGCATAGGATTTTTCCAAAGTCAACCGATTTAAACGTGTATTGTGTTTAAATCGGTTAATACATTATCACAAACAGAGATTTTAACTATTTTAAACATGAGATATGTTTATATTTGCATAATATCGCAAAACGAGAATTATATCAACATATCCGTGATAATGTCACGAATATGGCTTTGAAAATGCTGAATTGTATCAGCTTAAATGTACCGGGTGAAAAGGCAAGGACTTTTCAAGAATCCCCTTCAATAGAAAAAGAAAATTTGTATCATATTTTATATATTCTGTAGAATCCCTTCTTTTATTCTGCAAAACAAAGTGTGAAATCAAAAAGACCACCAAGGTATTTCTCTTGTGTATAATACGAATAAGCAAAATTAAAAGGCGCTCATGGGAACGCCTTTGTTTTACATAAATTGTAGAAATTCATCGTGTAGTACAGGAGAACAAATCTTGCCATCAGCGGGCCGGTATGCAAGATAGTTTGCTAGAAAACACCATGATTTCGGATTGTATACTCCACCATTCGTTCATGAAATTAGAATCCCTATAGAGTATTCATCTTCAAGATTATTCCGTAATAAGTTTTTTCTCCTTCAGGATTTCCGTTACTTCATCCACAGAAACATGCGACTTTAGGGCAATTTCTTCTATAGGCATTCCATCCTCAAAGCGTGCGATTACTTTTCCTTTAAGTTC
>NZ_KL370846.1:5218-6231 GCF_000701985.1 Butyrivibrio sp. WCE2006
TTGCCATCAGCGGGCCGGTATGCAAGATAGTTTGCTAGAAAACACCATGATTTCGGATTGTATACTCCACCATTCGTTCATGAAATTAGAATCCCCTATAGAGTATTCATTTTCAAGATTATTCCGTAATAAGTTTTTTCTCCTTTAGGATTTCCGTTACTTCATCCACAGAAATATGAGACTTTAGGGCAATTTCTTCTATAGGCATTCCATCCTCAAAGCGTGCGATTACTTTTCCTTTAAGTTCTCCCATGGATATTCCTTGCTGAATTCCATGCTCAATGCCCTGTTCATATCCCTGCTCCAATACCACCTGGCTTAAATTACACATCTCATCAATCCTCCTAACAGTGTCAATATTCATCACTAATCCGTAATCATCTGCTAATCGCTTTTTCTTTACTTCTGCGGATTCTTTGCGAAGCAGCTCTTCAAGCATGGCAATTAGTTCATTCCTGGACTTTTCGGTGTTTTCGTTCTTTCTTAATCTGATTATAACGCCCTGGACTTTATCTATGTTTTCGAGAGTCATGTCCTTGCCATAAATCGTTTCCTGCCTGAATCTGATGCGGTTGATTGAGTCTTCGGTGTCATCAGCATCCATGCAGATCCAGATACTGCGGATGGGCTTTAGGCTGTCATAGTTCGATTTTGCAAACTCGACTTCCTTTTGAGCGGAAATCATTCTGGACATATAATAAATAATCCTGTTATCCAAATGATATCCAAGTTTACTGGGTTTTGTACTTTTCTGGGCTTCTATGTTTATCAGTACTTTCAGCAGTTCCTTTTCTGTGTATACTGAAAATCTTATGTCATAGAAAATCTTACCTTCACCGGGGACATTGTCTTCCTCAGATTCCTTGATGATTTTCTCGGTTTTTATAAGTTCCTGGTTAAATATCTCTGTATTAGTATGTCCTGGTTCCATCCTGACTTTGGATACTTTAGGTTCATCGATATTTGCAATGATATCGTTTATATCAGAATCGCTGAATTCCTCAAGTGTATAT
>NZ_KL370846.1:6241-12260 GCF_000701985.1 Butyrivibrio sp. WCE2006
TTGCCATCAGCGGGCCGGTATGCAAGATAGTTTGCTAGAAAACACCATGATTTCGGATTGTATACTCCACCATTCGTTCATGAAATTAGAATCCCTATAGAGTATTCATCTTCAAGATTATTCCGTAATAAGTTTTTTCTCCTTCAGGATTTCCGTTACTTCATCCACAGAAACATGCGACTTTAGGGCAATTTCTTCTATAGGCATTCCATCCTCAAAGCGTGCGATTACTTTTCCTTTAAGTTCTCCCATGGATATTTTAACGGGCAGCTTTTTCAAGACCTTCATCAAAGCCTTCACCAAAGCCTTCATCAAATCCATACTTGCGATCTAACATACTCTGATACTCTTTATCATATTCTGTCAGAACCATATCATTACCCATTTTTATAAGCTCCTTATATCAAATCACTGATCAGGAGGTTGTACAGGCAACATCATTATAATACCTGCACGTCGATCAGTAAGCTTTGCCAAGTCCGATAGAATCTTGCTAAATGGACTTGCTTGGCTCGAATCAGGCTAAGATACATCGTCAAGCGCTCCGATCAAATAAAAGACAACCCCATCTGAAGTAATTATTTAAATATAATCAAAGTTTCACCTATATTTTACCATATTCTGGCAAAATTTACTTAAGTCGTCGCCTGTCTATTCAGTGGTAATTAATTATCATTATATCGAAAAAGATAGCATAATAGTTATCAATCTAGTGTACTGACATGTTGACAATTAATCAAAGTCGCTCCCTGCCTTAAAGGACAGGGTACAGCGATTTGAGTTTGATTCTTGCATCAGATGTTTTGAATTGCCAATCTACAGTTGCTTTATTTGAATTACGCTCATCTTCCCAAGTGCTGAGTTCTTTTATAAGCAAATCAATATTTGATATCCGTCGTGATAGGCACTGCTTTGTCATAACATTGAGTTCTATTTCGGCAATATCAAGCCAACTTCCATGCTTGGGAGTATAGTGTATCTCTAACTTTTTTAATATCCTGCGAGCTTCTGCAGGAGGAAGGAGTTTGTATAGTGATGCAGGTCTATGTGTGTTCAGGTTATCCATAACAAGGACAATCTTTTTTACATCAGGATACATAACGTCAACAAGGTACTTGATTTCCTCAGCCCAATCTGTAGCTGTACGATGCTCTCGTACGCTGACATGATGGTTACCACCTAATGGCTCTATAAATGCGAATATGCTGCATGTTCCGTTACGTTTATACTCGGAATCTATGATAGCATCATTTCCTGGTCTCATCGGAAGAGGTTTTCGTACTTCTCCGAGCAGTTGATATGGCTTTTCATCCATGCATACTACTGGGATATTGGGATTATAAGCCCGTTCATAGACATCAAGTACATCCTCCATTGCGGCTACGAATTCCGGGTCGTTTTTCTTCGGGATGCAGTAGTAGGAGTTTTTGTGAGGTCTAAGTTTGTTTTTTTTAAAGCCTTACGGATTGCTTCTCGACTTATAGTCTCATCAGTATCCAGGACAACCTTGAGTTCGTCTTCCAATAAACGGATTGTCCACCTGCTGTGGCCCTCTGGAGCAGGACTACACGCTATTTGGACAAGATGTGCTTCGATTCGACCGTCAACTTTACGACGTGAATTATTGGAATTCTCGTTTCTTTTGAGGCCTGTCAAGTAATCCATACCTTTTGTAGCATAGCCTTTAACAGTATTTGATACTGTTGCATGGCAGACACCATTGGATTTATAGCATTGTTCGTAGGAGTACATTTTTCCATGGTTTTCATCTAAATCAAGGATGATCTGGCATCTTGTCCTAAGTGTCTTACTTGTGCCTTTCTTACGAATGATAGACTTGATACTTTTGAATTCTTCATCAGTGAGATTTATGTGATATATTTTGGGTCTGCCTGCCATTGTTATGCCTCCGAGCTTTTTCTTTTATTTTATCAAGAAATGGCTCGGATTAATAGAGATAATTTGATTAAATATCAACATGTCAGCACACTAGTGTCAGCGATTACTTAAAATTATTAAAAAGGATTACCTTTGAAAATGGCAAGCTTCTTACTCCTACACTTCTAAACTTTTCTCTGATTTACACCCAAAACACATATAAATATCTATTTGAAGTATATGAATTGAAAAGCCAGTAAAACACTGGTTTTCAATATAAAAGTTACGACAAATTCAGCGACTTTTATTTCTGAGAGAATTAACGATTCTTACTTTTAAATTATTAACGAAAAATCGCCAATTCTCTCAGGGGTAAAACTCCTGACTTTGTCGCGACAAAGGACAAACACATTTCATATGAAAGGGGAAAACTTTATGAAGAAAAACAAAAAGTTATGGTCATGGGCACTGGCCGGTGCTTTGGCCGTAAGTAACTTGAGTACAGTGGCGATGCCTTTCACAAGTATTGTGGCGCAAGCAGCCAGTGTGACGGGAGCGACTACAACGTCTATTACATTGGAAAACAAAAATGCTTATGTCGAAAATACTGATTACAAGGTAGATTTTATCTTATCAAAAGCCTTAGACCCAGATGATGCTAGTGATGATAAGGATAAGACAAAAATCGGAATAACCTTATCGAAAACAAAATTAACTGCAATTCCCGATGGAGCGGTGATCGCAAATACTTTTGCAGCAGCCTCTATTGCAGTGACTGCAAACAAAACATATGAAGGTAATAGCATCAATTTAAGTAGTGCCAAAGATGCAGCTGGACAGTCATTAGGTGTTGATAAGTATTATGTTCAGGTTTGGAATTATAAAGCGGATGATACAAAGGCTAAAAATATATCACTTCTAGGCACAGCTAATGATCAATTGACATTGAGCAAAGCTCATTTTGACAACGTTGCGATTACTTCAACAGATACAAGCCTATCTAATGCACAGGGGTCAATTACAGCTACGGTTAAGGCTGATCTGAAAGTAGCAAACAAATCTGAATCAACTACATTCAAATATGTAGTAGTTAATGAAGATAATTATGAATTATATATTGATGAAGTTACAAACAATACAGTTGCTTCTACTGGTAATGAAATATTAAAGGACAATAACTTGTTAAAGGCTAATAACTTTGAAATCGCTGGAGGAACGACTGAAAAGGACACGAAAAATGGTGAATATATCAAACAAGAAATAGTCCTTACACAGATAGGCAGTGACCCTACTGAAGGTGAAACTTATTATTTGATAGCAGGCGAAAATACTGCAGGTGTTGATGTAACAGGTACACTTACATCCGAGCCTGTTATAGGTGTTTATCCTTTCACTGTATCGGCAATTGACGGTAAGAATTTTACAATTGGTACAGATCTAAGTACTGATAAAGAGCATGTTACAATAAACGGAACCAACGTGACTGGAACGGCAGGGACCATTGCAAACCTTTATCTTGGAACAGATGTGCAGTTGAAAGCATATGTGCTGAGTGATGATGGTAAAACTTATGAAGAAGCAGATAGCACAAAAGTAAAGTGGTATTCAACTAAGCCAGCTTATGCTACGGTTGGAGAAAATACTGGTTTGGTAGAAGCTGTGAAGGAGAAACCCGGTGCGGATGTTGTTATCTATGCCACATATAAACCATCTACAGGTGATATTATAGGTGGAGATAAATCAATTAGCGTTACATTTACTAATGTTTCCGAGGACGTAGTTACACTTGAAACTACTAATGCAAACACCTATCTTAATGTTGAAAATCAGATCATTGCAAAAAATATTGCAGGTGATGATATTACAACTGATGTTGAGTGGTCTGTTGATAAGGAAGGTGCTACTGCGGTAGGTGGTAAATTTATAGCTACTAAGCCTGGAACATATAAAGTGACTGCTAAGTATGCCTATGCAGATGATGTGGATATGAGCATAACAGTTGATGACAAGACATTAGCTGTTGCTTCAAAGACTGGTTCAACAAAGGTTGGAAATAATAATAGTGCACTCGATAGTGCTACAGCAGTGACTGCTGCTAATTTAGTTGTTGGAGATACAGCTAATCTTGTTGTAAAGCTTGATGGAGTGGATGTATCTAAGGATAAAGATACTAAATATGAAACTGATGATGCAGATATTGCGTATATGAAGGATGGCGTTATTTATGCGGTTGGAGAAGGTATCGCGAATATCTCAATCAGTAGGACAGATAGCAGCAATAAACTTACAATTGTTGTGACAGTTAGTAAAGTTGCCGTAAAATATGAAGTATTTGATAAAAACACCTTAACTGGTGATGGAGTTTATTATGTAGGCGATAAAGTTGAGCTTGGTATTTACGCTGATGGCCAGCTTATTGATCCTGACGATGTAACATGGGCAACTAATGGAACAGGTGCATCTATTACCAATAAGGGTGTTCTTACAGTTAGTAATGCAGCTGAGTCAAATAAGAAAGCTACAGCTACAGCGTTGAAGATTGATGGAAAAACTATTGCTGGACCATTTACATTTACTTATGATGTTTTAGCAAAAGATACTGTTGGTTTTTCATATGTTGACAATGTAACCAAGAAGGAAGTTAATGTAGCAGCAGGCGGTACGGTAGCTCTTGTAGAAAATAGTACAAGAGCTTTCAAGGTTAAGTACAATGGCAAGGAAATTGAAGGAACATGGAGCAAATCTGGTACAGGAGCTACTACTGTAAATTCTAAGGGGCTTGTTACTGCTAAGAGTGCAGGAACTAATACTGTGATATTTACTCCTTCTGATAGCACAATAAGTTCCCAGACATTTGAGGTTAGTGTTGCAGCTGCAACAATAAAAGTGATCATAGATGAAGGCACTATAAAAGATGTTACTAACACACTATTTATTGATGGAAATAGTGATAATACATACGATGATGGAGAAGGTGTTGCTGTCGCTGTTAATGGTTCCTTAAATCTTTCGGTAATTGATGAGACAAGTGGTGAAGACATTACAGACTCTACCACATTCACCACAACAGATACAGATTATATTTCTGTTGGGAAAAATACCGGTGTGATTAGTGGTATTAAAGCAACAGCAAATGATGTAAGCGTTTCAATAACACGTGGCGCATCAACTGCCAAGACACTTAAAGTAAAAGTTTTAAGTACAATAAAAACTGAATCTATTGTATTGGATAAGACAAATATTACTCTTACAGTTGGTGATGAAAATGAAGTGATTACTGCAACAGTAAAACCTGTAACTACAGTGGATGAGCTTATATGGACATCAGATGATATTGATGGGAAAATCATCAAACTTATAGATAATAATGATGGCACTGTAGATATTGTACCTGTAGCAGTAGGTACCGCGACTGTAACTGCAACTTCCGGCGAATTCACAGCCGATTGTATAGTTAATGTAGATGAGACCGAAGAACAGGCTAATACAAGAGAGGCAGCAGAAAAGGCAGCTGGAGTAGCAACTGAGGCAGCAAAGAAAGCTAATAATGCAGCTGAAGCAGCAACATCAAATCCTACAGCAGAGACAATAGCTGCAGCAAAGGCAGCTGCTGAAGAAGCACTCGTATCAGCTAAAGCCGCTGAAGAAGCAGCAGCAGCTACAGATGATGAATCAGCTAAGAAAGCAGCAACTGACGCAGCAGCAGCAGCTAAAGAAGCAGCTAAATTAGCAAACGCATCAGCAGATACAGCCCAAAAGAAGGTTGACGAAGCTAAGAAAGCAGCTGCGATCGAAGCTGCTAATGCAGCAGCTGAGGCATCAAAGGCAGATCCTACAGCTGATAAGATCCAGGCAGCTAAGAATGCTATCGCAGCAGCAGTAGCAGCAGGCGCAGAGGCTGATGATCTGACAGCAGCAAATACAGCATTGAAGGCAGCTGAAGATGCTAAGAAAGCCGCTGAAGAAGCAGCTAAACAGGCCGAAGAAGCAGCTAAGAAGGCAGAGGAAGAAAAGAAACAGCAAGAAGAGCAGAAGAAGCAGGAAGAGCAGAAGAAGCAGGAAGAGCAGAAACAGGCTGAGGAACAGAAGAAAGCTGAAGAGCAGAAAGCAGCTGAAGAAGCAGCTAAGTCTGACGGTTCTA
>NZ_JNKH01000067.1:0-9490 GCF_000701985.1 Butyrivibrio sp. WCE2006
CAGGTTTAAGCTTCCGATAAGTTTCTGCTATCGTAATTAAACAATAGAGTTCCACCATTTCCATATACAATCATACAACATTTATACTGATGAAGGCACCTCTCTATTAACATTAGGTGATTTCGTCTTTTTGTCATGCTTGTCAATTGTCAATGTGCAGTATAATAATATTTCTATAGCGATAAATTATGCTGAGGGTAGTGCAATAGCTTGGCTTTCGGAACTTATTGATGATGTATCATGCTAAAGTTAACCGAACATATCTTTGGCGTTGGTTAATTCATTCTAAAGTTAATGACATTGGTTCAGAGATTTAACTGATTACGGCATAGAATGATAAAAGGGGCAAAAGTGTTTTTTGCCCCTATTATCTTTATGGGGCGTGACCCGGTTGTGCTCGCGAAGCGTGCGAAATAGAAACCACCCGCTATGTGGGTGCGCGGTGTTTTTGGAAAATAGAAAAGGCGAGGTAGTATTATGGCATATTTAATTGCTGTTGCGTCATCAGATGATGTAAATGTTGATCTTACATTTGGGGCAGCAGCGGGCTTTACAATATATGAAGTAGAGGGGACAAGCTACAGAAAAAAGGAATACAGACAGGTTCCTAATGAAAGTAATAGTGCTGACGTTGGTGGAAATGGTTATGGCTGCGGAGGCGGAAATGAAGCAGGTTGTGGCACTGGAGGTGGTTGCGGCGCAGGAGGCGGATGTGGTCATGGAGGAGCACAGCCCAAAGTAGAACTCATAAGTGACTGCAGAAGCCTTGTTTGTAAGAAGATTGGATTTCAGGCACAAAAGCAGCTTGAGAAAAAGCAGATCGCAAGCTTTGATGTTTCCTGCAGCGTGGAAGATGCATTGACCAAGATTTCAACATATTTTGACAAGCTTGATAATCACAAACCATACAGGCGTGCATAGATTCCTGGTTTTCTTTAGAAAAAAAGGGAATCATATTGGACCAGGTCCTTGCAAAGCAAGGGGCGTGTCCAGCAGAATGCAGGATGTTGATGACAAAACTTATCAATTACAGAGTGTGAGAATTATTGTAATAAGCAGATGTGTATCCCATCATTTCTATCGAGGACGGACTTGATGAAGAAGATTCTGAGCCCGTAAACGGTAAAATGTTTACGGGCTCAAACTATTGCATTGACGAAATAATGTGAAACGTAGTACAATCTCCTGAGAAAACGTTTTCCAAAAAGACACAAGTACGCGGATAGACAAAGCGGCAGGCTAAAAGTATCCTCCACAACGGTCCAGGTGTGTAGTATGCGAATGACAAATACAAGAATGGAAAATAGGGAGTAGATATAGTGGCAGAGAATCAGTTGAAAAATGAAGCATTTAACACAGAAAATGCAGAAGACATCAAGAATCCAACGAATAATTCAATAATATATTCAACAAAAGAGTTCGAGGATAAATACACCTATGAAGGTGATGATCTGGGATTCGTTTACAGCAAGGAATGCACCACGTTTCGTGTATGGGCACCTACTGCAGAGGAGGTTTATCTTAATCTGTACAAATCAGGGAATCCCTGGGAGGATGATCTTTGCAGGAAGATTCAGATGACAAAGGATGTTAAGGGTACTTTTATAGTGAAGGTTCCCGGTGACATTGTGGGGACATATTATACATTCACGGCGGTTATTGATGGACTTAGTGTGGAAGCCTGTGATCCATATGCCAGAACTACCGGAGTTAACGGACAAAGAGCTATGGTTATAGATCTTGAATCCACTAATCCCGAGGGATGGGAAAGGGATGTTAATCCTCATGCAGAAGAGAAGATGAATGATGCTATTATTTATGAGCTTCATATCAGAGACTTTTCATCAAATGAGGCAGGCGGAATAGATAACCCGGGAAAATATATTGCTTTTGCACAGACAGGAACACATACTGCCGGTGGAAATGCTACAGGAATTGACTATATCAGGGAGCTTGGCGTAACTCACGTACACCTTCTTCCGTTTTATGATTTCGGATCTGTGGATGAAAATTCTTCATCATCAGAGCGCTTCAACTGGGGCTATGATCCTGTTAATTACAATGTTCCTGAAGGCTCATATGCGACAGATCCCTATGACGGACAGGTCAGAGTAAAAGAAGCAAAACAAATGGTAAAGGCTTTTCATGATAATGGACTTTCAGTGATAATGGATGTGGTCTACAACCATGTTTATGATGGAAAAGATTTCTGTATTAACAAATTAGTTCCGGGGTATTTTTCAAGGATAAATGCGGACGGAACATACTCTAATGGTTCGGGCTGTGGCAATGATACTGCTTCTGAGAGGTCAATGGTTCGCAAATATATAGTGGATTCAGTCTGCTACTGGGCTGATGAATATCATATCGACGGATTCAGATTCGATCTTGTAGGGCTTCTTGATGTAGACACAATAAATGAGATTGTAAGCAAGGTTCACAAGAAGCATCCTGATGTGATCTTTTATGGGGAAGGCTGGGACATGGATACAGATGTCACCAAAGATGGCGTAGTGATGGCGATTCAGCAATCATCTGTAAAAACTCCCGGTTTCGCATACTTTAATGACAATATGCGAGATGGATTAAAAGGCAGTGTCTTCATAACAGAGGAGACAGGCTGGGTATCAGGTTCACCCAAAATGGAGAAGAAAATGATAAAGTCATTTATGGCAAAAGAGGACTGGAGCAAAGAACCTTCCCAGATAATCCAGTACACATCCTGCCACGACAATAATACTCTTTATGATCGAATTGCTGTAGCAAGGACAGATGCAGACAGAGAGAAATTGATTAAAATGAATAATCTTGCTGCCACTTTTTATATGACAGCAGAGGGTGTGCCATTCATGCAGGCAGGAGAGGAGATATTAAGAACCAAAGTCAGGGAAGATGGAAGTTTTGAATCTAACAGCTTTAACTCAGGAGACAAGATAAATTGCATCAGATGGGAGAATCTCGACAAAGAGGAGTATCAGCAGAATCTTAAATATTACAAGGAACTCATCGCTTTCAGGAAAAAGCACGGACTCCTTCGCCTTAGTAGTTCTGAAGAAGTAGCAAAGAGAATAACTGCTGTGAAGAATCTTGATAAAAACGTGATCGCATTTGTAATGGATAACTCTGATAAGAAAGTTGAAGGAGAAACAGCGGAAGCTATTTTCCTTGCATTTAATCCCAATGAAAAGGAGACAACAGTTAAACTTCCGGAAGGCAACTGGGAATTATGCATATCAGGTTCTGAGGATACCTTAAACGATTTGTGTGATGAAAACAAGAAGCAGATAGTTTCCGGGAAAGTGAAAATTCCTCCAATTTCATCTGTGATACTTACTTAAATCAATTATCAAAATGTAATAATAATTGAATGCTCTTATCGATATAATTAGAGGTAACATTAATGGGAACTTATCTTAATTCTGGGAACACGCGCTTTAAACAAGCGATAGAATCTGAGATATACATAGATAAAACAGATTTGATAATGTATATTAATTCACTTGTTCTTACTGAACAAAAATATGTGTGTGTATCAAGACCTAGAAGATTTGGCAAAACAATTACGGCTAACATGCTTGCAGCATATTATGATAGGTATGCTGACAGTAGGGAGCTGTTTGAAAACAAGAAAATTGCAACAGATGGAAAAGAAATAGATCAATGGGATAAATATCTTGGAAAATTTGATGTTATCAAAATAATAATGACTGATTTTGTCAAAAAAGATAAATCTGTTGAAGAAATGCTAAAAAAACTCCAGCTGCTTGTGATGAGAGATGTTCTTAATCAATATTCTGAGGTGGATTTTTTTGATAGAGAAGACCTTATTCAGTCGATGTCTGACGTTTATGTGCAGACAGGACATCAATTTGTAATCATCATTGATGAGTGGGATGCAATCTTTAGAGAGAATAAATCGGATGATGAAGGTCAACGAGTGTATTTGGATTTTTTGCGTGATTGGCTTAAAGACAAAGACTATGTTGCGCTTGCTTATATTACAGGAATTCTTCCAATCAAAAAATATGGTAAGCATTCAGCGCTGAATATGTTTGATGAGTATTCCATGATTTTTCCTATGCAGATGGCGAAGTATACTGGATTCACAGATGATGAGGTAGATGATTTGTGTAATCAGTATGGAAGAAATCATGAGGAGATAAAAAACTGGTATGACGGATACGAAATGTATGGAATAATTCCGCCTAAATCAATGGGAGAGCAAAGTAGTAGCATCTCAGAAGAACCTGGTCAAGAAAAATGGTCGATATATAGTCCTTTATCAGTTGTGAAGGCAATTCAGACTGGTAGAATACAGAATTACTGGAATCAGACAGAAACATATCAGGCGTTGTCTGAGTATATTTGTAGAAATTACGATGGTTTAAAAGAAGATGTTGCTGTGTTAATGGCAGGAAACCGAATTTTTGTATCTATTGATAATTATCAAAATGATATGACCACTTTTCATAGTAAAGATGATATTTTTACTTTATTGATTCATTTGGGATATCTTGCCTACGACATTGATAAAAAAGAAGTCTATATCCCAAATAACGAAATACTAGCTGAATTTAAGGCGTCTACAAAGCAGGATGATTGGAGCGTTGTTTTCAAAGCTCTCGAAAATTCACAAAAACTACTTGAAGCAACCTGGAATAAAGATGCAGCTAAGGTATCTGAATTGGTTGAAAAAGCGCATGACAAAGCAAACAATAAAACCTATAACAGTGAAGCGGCCTTGAGTTATGCAATACAATTAGCATATTATAACGCACAGAATTATTACACTTTAATCCAGGAAATGGATACTGGTAAGGGATATGCTGATCTTGTATATATACCGTCTCCTAAATATCCAGACAAGCCAGTGCTTTTAATAGAGCTAAAATATGATAAAGATGCTGCAACAGCAATAGACCAGATTCGAAAACGTAATTATCCGGATAATCTTGAGAAGTATAAAGGGAATATTATTATCGTTGGTATAAACTATGAATGTGATGCAGGTAATAGGCAAGGTTATAAGCACCACGATTGTATAATTGAAGAAGCATAAAAATGAATGATAATAGTACATCCGAGGAATGTGATGATAGGTAAATTGTTCATAGATAGCAGATAGCTATTTGGCTACAGTTTTGTTTATTGAATTTTAATTTGCTTATTAGTGTATACGGTGTATACTAATTATATAGGAGGGACTCTTATGTCAGTTAAAGTAAGAAAAGTAGGCAACAGTTTTACAGTAACGATTCCTGCCGGATTTGTTGAGTCGCTGAATTTATATGATGGTCAGGAACTTGAGGTCAACGCATCAGAGCATGCTATTGAGTATAGGCCTTTAAAGACTGCGCCAAAGACAATAAACTGGGACGATTATGAGCCGGTATCAGACAATCTGAGGGATGGCATGACACCAGACGAATATGTTAGGAGCTTGAGGGACTATGACAGGGATTAAGACATATTTTGATACGGCAATTTTTATCTATGCGCTGGAACTTAAGATGAAAGAAGCCCGGGATCTTTTTACCGATGCATTGCAGCAAGGAACAGTAGGAACATCAGCGATAACAATAATGGAATATACCACAGGGTGCTTTAAAAATGGTACCAAGGAAGATATTGACAAGTTTAATAAGTTTCTTACAGATCTTATGTTTGAAGTAAAGAACGTTGACAGAGAAGTCGCAGTGGAAGCTGCAAGGATAAGAGCAGAGTACCCATCTTTCAAGCAGATGGATTCCCTGCAGATAGCAAGTGCTAATGTTGCGGGAGCAGATATATTTTATACAAATGATAAGCAGCTTTTACAGTTCAAAGATGATGGGATGAAGGTAATAAAGTTGGAGACAATCTCCGTTTAAGAATGCATAGAGAAAAAACCTCAGAGACTGCAAACTCTGAGGTTTTTACTATGTTGTCCAGCTAAGTAGTTACTTGTAGGGGTTATGATGTATCAGCGAGAAAACTCCTTCCGACATAATAGCCTTTCGGAATTGAAGGGCATTTAGACCATAAATAGAGGGGATTCGCCCCTAATGAACATTGTAAAGTAAATACTATCCCCAAAAGAAAGATGAAAGCGATGATTCTGTGATATATGTCCTAAAAAAGGCGTACTTTAACACAGCACCTGTTTTGAGTGACTTTTTTGATCAATGTGGTAGAATACTATCCTGTCTTTGACAGTTTAATACCAACTAAAGACGCCAAAAGCCTTAATACATCAGGCTCTTGGCGTTATTTTTGTGATTCTTGATATATAGTAATATTACCTTTGCTTGCTTTGTTTTTCTATAGTTCTCATATCAGCTTTAGTAATGAATTCGTAATCGGTTCTAAAACCGCATACTTTATGAAGGGCATCAGTAAGTTTATCACGAATGTAAGTTGGCATGTATCCCTGTCCTTTAATGTCTGCAAATTTCATTGATTTCAATTTATCCAAGATTTCTTCACAGGTGTATTTGTTTTCAAGTTGCTTTTCCAATAAACGATAAACAAGTAATGACAGGAAACATATCAGGAAGTGGGCTTCTATTCTGTCATCTCTTCTGATATAGACAGGTCTTGCAGCGAAATCTGTTTTCATGATTCTGAAGCATTCCTCGATCTGCCATCGTCCCTCGCTTACTTTCAAAATATCCTTAACATCATTGTCTATAAGATCCGTACAGACAGCGTAAAGACCGTCATATCTAGCTTCTTCGGCAACCTTTGTCTCGTCAAGATAGTAATGGATATCGGCAACTTCGCCATCTTCAGTACATGCATCCTTCCCTATAAAACGGGCTGGATCATTAGGGTTTTTACGATTCTTTTTTAGCTTTCCTTTGTTGATCATGGCCTCGGCACGTTGTACCTGAGCTTCCCTGATTGCCTTTTGATAAGCTGCATATTTGGGCGAATAGGTGATTATGAGTAGCTGATCGATATTTCCGCTGATATAAGGGATTTCTTTGTAGTACAACTCATCAGAATCAGTACTTTCAATTTCTGCAGCAGAAACCTTTTTATTATCCGAAAGCCTTTTAAAACCATCTTTACTCAGTGCGAGTTTTTTGTTTTCTGCATCAAGCTTTTTTATTGACTGGGTGACGATAAACGCTCGTTCTCCTAGGTGGTTAAATTTGCGATTATCGGTTGAACCAAGGCCGGCATCGCTACAGTAAATAAACTTATCATGACCGAACTGCTGAAGGATTTTTGATTCTAAAGGCTTTAATGATTTTTGCTCATTCTGATTCCCACCAAAAATTGAAAATGCCAGAGGAATACCGTCTCCATCAATGAAAAGTCCCATCTGAACGATTGGGTTAGGCCGATGTTCCTTGCTTTTGCCATACTTTTTATTACCATCTTCTTGTTCAATTTCGAAATAGAAGTTAGAGCAGTCGTAGTAAAGTATTCGATCATTTCTTTTACCAAAATAGTTGCTGTTCTTAAAAACTTCAGACTGGATAAAATCCGATTCTTCTGCAAGTACTGATAATGCTCTGTAGATATCATGAAGTTCGTATGTAGGAGCTTCAAGGGATGACTGGGCAGCTTTATATGCAGAAAGTTTGCTACGTGGATCAAGGATGCGGTTATAAACCAGGTCAGAAAGAATGGCATTTAAATCGTATTCGTACTGATGACGTTGTTTGATTGTTTTACAGATCTTATCCAGCTGGAGCTTGTAGTAAACAGCCTGAGGAAACAGATAACCGCCTTCAAATAGTTTGCGCTGTGCATAGTCTAATTCTTTATCTGCGTGGAAAACAACCTGAACAGACTTTGTTTTGCGTGCCTGTTTGTACTTCTTGGTTTCGGCAGCAACTTCGCTGCGGCACCAGGCAATAACATCATCACGAGTTGGGCCATGATCCTTTATTAATTCTGAAAGTGTGCCGAGTTTACGGACAGTAGCAGTGGTGCTTTTTCCAGAATTATCAATAAAGGATTTGGAAATATAGAATGATTCTGAATTCTTGGACTTTGAGATTGTAAGTTTCATGAATAGTATCCCCCCAGCCCTTATTATACCACAAATCACTATATATCACTATATATTAAAAAATATTATTTGACAAAAAAATACAGACCAGATGTGGTCTGCAACTATTTTTGATATGATTTAGGTGTCAAACTCCCGTGGTAGAATACTATCAGTTGATCAACTAAACATCAGGCGGCTTGAGCGAATATATCTTTGATAGGGTTATCGGATTGAGCTTTGCCCCAGGCATCTAGATGCTGACACATCATGATGCAATAGAGGCGGCAGTACCACATCTTTGTAGATTGGTGCCTGCCGTTTTCTAATTGGTAGTCAATCTTTTCACGCTTATTGCACCTTTCTGAAGAAGTACGCTTGTTGTATTCTAACTTCCATTCCTTTGAATCTCTTGCCGGAACAGTAAATATACGAGGATTTTCCTTTGTGGGGACATGGACTACAAGGCCATAGTCAGAGTCGGAACACTTATAATCACAGTGTATGCCGTCACAATGAGAGCAGTTAGGACATCTGAACTTGTATCGCATCCTTGATTTTTCGTAGCCATCACGGATCATTTTAAGTCCGGCCTGGCAAACAGGAATGCCATCTTTACCAATGGTGTAGGTATCCCTATACTTGAAATTCAGACCTCCTCGTTCATTGAGGTCGATGATTGCGGCAATGGAGTTTTCCTGACAGAACTTGTATATAGCCATAACATCATGTGCTGAATCAAGTAGAGCCTCTGTGACATTTGCTTCTTTGAGAAATGCTTTCATGGCATGGTAGGTATAGCATAGCCCAAAGGAATCGTGCATAGATGCTCTGTTAAGAAGAGGAAATACCGGGAGGTCATTTTCAGAATCCGCGGCTGTGAACATGTACATATCGTATCCGTAGTAGAACAAGTGCCTTGAAGAATCATAGCCACAGTCAGTATCTGGTTGGGAATACCAGCGATTGCAGGAACAGTTTCTGTCCTTGCAATTACAAAGCTTCCGGTATCTGTTTCTGGCTGAAGTTACTACTTCTGTACCATCACCTGAAAGGACGAGTTTATCCATGTCAATAAGCCCAAGATCAGATGAATGCCTAAGGAAGACATAATAACTAATAAGATGACTAAATTTAGAGATTGTCTAAAGTAATTATAGGAAGGAAAGATTCTGTGCTTTTAATTTGGTAAAATTAATAACATGAAATAAATAGTGAAAATAATAAAATTGCTATAAAATATTGGGATTATTTATACCATCACTTGTAAACTGTGCTATAGTATATCAATGTCATTTACTTTAGCAGATTTTCGTAAATAACGAAGATCTGCTTTTTTCTTACCCCTAACAAAAATTATTATGAAAAATAGTTGACAAGCCGTTCAAAATGCGCGGCCACACTCGTTACTGATGCTGTTTAGAGGTAACGAGTGCGGCCCTTGTAGTGAAGGCATAAACGTTACTTTCACTACAAGGAGGCACTTATATGAAACATTCTGACGCA
>NZ_JNKH01000068.1:0-9460 GCF_000701985.1 Butyrivibrio sp. WCE2006
TGAGCACGTTTTTGTGAATACATGGCACCACATGTAGGGCAGAATCTTGAATGACAACGAAAGGGAACAAATTTGAGAGTACCACAATCAGGGCAGCCGTACATAGCGCCGCCATAAGCAGGATCCCCGCAATTGATCATCTTATCGATGTTTTCCATTTCGGTCTTGCGGGGATGAAGAGTATATTGAATTTCTTCATAATGATCGCGGAACAGATCTTGTAGAGTATTTCGTTTCATAAAATCATTATGAATGAGTTGAGGCAAAAAACAACCCCACCCCTCATGATTGAGGGGCAGGGGAGTTGAGGTGCCGTAGGCACTTTTTTATTGGGGATAATCAAACTTTTTGAGGGTTTGCCAAGCGTTTTGAGGGTCTGACTTCACCTCAAAAACTTTGAATACCCTAAAAATCTTAATGAAAATGTAGAGTTTGAAAGAGCCGGAACTACAGATGGGTATTAAAAGGAGAGCATTGGTGGGTACAAGTGTAATCGAATTATCGGATAATGAAGTAAAAATAATACTGATCTTAAGAAAAATTCTCGAGAGGTGAAATGATGCTGAACTAAGAAGCAAAAGTGATGGTACTTATAAAGTTTTTGAAGTAGAACGAAAGAAAATCGTTGGGTGAAGGGGCATCCGATAGTAGCCAATGGGGGCTAAGCAGTGGCAAATGCTATTGTTTGGCCTTTTTATCTAGAGTAGTGAATGGATATTCGGATATTCGGAATTGGTGAGAGAGTTATTGGACATGCAAAATGCTACTATGTTTATAGCGAAACTGTAGTATTGTCTAGGACTTAAAGACATTAGTAGCTATTGGTAGAAAGCAGAAGGTGCTAATAATGTAAAATTAAGAAAAGGATTAGAATAATTCCGTTATATGGAATAGGGGAAGGTTTTTTGCTGGAGAACAATCATGATGTGAAGGTCATACAACATGTTGCACGCGATATGTGATTGTGGTAAAATTCCGGAATGGAAAATGTACACATCCCATATATTGTAGACATAAGTAAGGAGAAAACATATAGTTCAGATAGATTGGATGAAAAATAAGGCTTAAGTACTATCTGAAAAAAAATATAGTTGTTATTTCGAAAGAGTCCGATGACTATTTATATTGTTCGTATTAAATAAACGTGAAAGGAAGAGAGTTATGAAATTAAGTAAAGAAATTATTGGTGAAAAGTTGACAGGTGATATACAGTTTTATGAGGATGATTTAATTAGTATTGAAACTAGGCGAAAAATAGATGATCCCTTTTCTTCATTCCCATGTTCGAAAGTTAAAACTTCTGACTATTATGTTGTAGTTGACGGTTTTGAAATCGATGTTAATGAAAACGATGGTTCAATAACTATAAATGGAAAGGCAAGAGTAGATTATACGGTTATTGGTGATTGCTATGAAAAAGAATGTGCACTCGATCTTGAAAAGTGTCCAGAAATTGATAGTTCGGCTAACATTTCATTTGATATAAGCATAAATGATCCGAAGAAAAAAACATGGAATACAGAAATTGTGATTTTGGATCTCTACGAGCCCTTTTAAATAGAATAACATCACAGAAAAGGTCTTCTATGATAATTGATTTTATCATAGAAGGCCTTTTGAACTATGGTTTTATCTCATTTACGGAGATTTTGAAATCAAAGTAATGGGATTCATTCAATCTTAACGATGGAATTTTTGTGATAATATCTGAACTCATTAATAAATTCCCCTATTCCAGAAGGCTTATATATAAGTCCATTGCTAACAGCATCTGCTAGAGTTTGTTCCGCTGATTTTGATTTTAAATATTTGAATTTTGAGATTGCATTACCAAGTATGCCAAGACCGGCGTATTTATTCTGTAATGTGAGATCGAATGTAATATAGTCGTCAGAATCCTCGAATTTTACGGCATTATATACGTGGGTAGTAGTACTTATCATTTTACAATCAATGTCGAGCTTATTGGAGACTAGATATGTTATTGTTGCATAGCCAGTGCAATTGATGCCCTTGTCAGTATAGTATGTGTCGGTGAAATTGTCATTGGGAATGATAACATGGTGCTTGTTCATATATTTTGTTTTTTTGCTTACGTCTTTACTATAATGAAAATTATCGGCCATGTATTTTGTGAATTCATAAAAAAGTTCTCTTTCTGATGCAGTATCACCTGCCAAATCTCGTATAGTGTCAGCGATTTCAGAAGCGATTGCGTCTGCTTTATCAATATCATATGAATTCTTTGCGACAAGTCTGCACTCAGATCCCTGTCTCAATAAAACCCAATTTCCCCTATCTCTTAGAGTTGGTCCATCATAGAGGGAATCTTCTTTATCAATTTTTACAACTTCGGCTAAAATTATATAAGGATTGATATCTTTTGGACATTTAAATGAAGCAGAGTTTTTCTTCTCTATAACCAATTGATGATATATGCTGTCTATATCGATATTGCTGATATTAGTATTGTGCTTTGCACGTAATGTGGGTTTTAAAGCCGTCGTAGCAAATAATAACATGATTAAGACTGCAGTAAAGAAAATCAATACCTTTTGAATATTAGTGATACTTGGTGAAGAGCGATAAGCATAATTGTTTTTATAATAACATTTTCCCATAAATATATATCTCCTAAAAATATAGCATTAATTGAATGCCTAAAAATAGAATACAACAATACTGTCTGCCAAATTATGAACAGCGCATCTATTGTCTTCCTCACCATAATCATGCTTTTTAATACACTATCTTCTGAGAGCTTGTCTATGTATTTGAGCAATTTATCAAAGCCATCGTTGCTATTTGGCGAGGGACCTATAATTGTTGCCCCACCAATAGGGAAATATCTTACAGTTACTTCTGCAAATGATAATTCCGTATCATATTTGTCGTAATAGTAATAAAGTGTACCAGTGTAAGTGTTCTTTGCAATTCTATGTGGGTCACGAATAAGGCATCCGCCTCTCTGTTTTATATCTCTTAGTCTTATGTCAGAAAGGGTTACTTTTGACAATGTATTATTAGTCAGGGTAATAATCCCACATTGGATCAGGTTCTTTATATTTAATAAGTCCATTTGAATATACAACTCCTTCACTATTTCTGGGTAATACATACGCAATATTGCCTTCATTGTCTTCTTCCAAGGTGACTTCGAATTGAACTGGATCCGTGCATTCTTTATAGTGCTGGTCGAAATTGCTGCAATCAACGGATTCTTCTCTTAAAATGCCTTCGAAGCAGGCTTCAGCAGTATTATTATCTTCATTAATACCAAGTTCAATGATTTCAACATCATATAATGTGAAATTAAAACGTTCATCAAAACGTTTTTGAATGTTTAATCCATATACTATTTCTGAGATAATATCATCCTTCTTTCGCTCGAAGTATGCATCTGCTTTTTCATATACAATCATATCTTTCTCCTAAAAAATATTTGCAGAATTATTCTCTGCATCAGCTATAGCATATTATTGCATTTTTGATGTCCTATACAAAGGACATGATTGCAAATCATGTTTTCTTCCACTATTTATGTTTGGATTATATGTTTTTGATGTATTATTGTGAGCGGTTCTAATAGAACAAGCATTTTTATAGGACATCAAAAACATACAATAGAATATAGAACAGTATAGTTGGTTTTGAAAGGAGACTATGAAATGAGAGATAGTTTTGTAACTACCAATGATAATCTGTACCTATTCAACATTGATGATCATGTGTCAGAGCTCGCTGATTTCTTCGATATTTTTAATGATGAGAGATACCGGGAATTTAGAGCTATTTCATATGTTGCATCGCCAGAATTTTTTTGCACTCATACTAATCATTTTTGTGAAGTTGAGACTATCATCGGAATAAACGATAGTGAAACGTGTAGCACCATTTCAAAAGGAATCATGCAGAACTGGGAGTTTTCAGGAATTGATTTCTTTAATAGTTGTGATGATGAAATGAAAGAGAAAATTGCTAATGATAGAGTTAAACTTCGCTTTTGTAAAACGGGAGTGACTGCGCATAGCAAGATTTATTTATTGCATGGAGTTAGTGATGGTGTTGATAATTATCTTACGATAATTGGATCCTGTAATATGACAAATAACGGATTTGGAATTGGAGCGAGACAGTTTGAAGATGGGTGCATATCAAGAGATGCCAAGGTATACAATGATTATCTGAATAGATATCAGGCTATTTATCTAAACACTATAGATGCTGTTCCTGAAGGCTGTAAAAGGTTATGGAAAAAGGAAAACCGGTTGGCGGATTTGGCAGAAGAGGCAGATATTAAAACGGAACATCTTGATAATAATAGAGAAGATATGTCAATTACGACAGAAAGTATCAGAGAATTGACAGAACTTAGCCATAAGGATACAGATGAAGCAAGGAGAGCAGAGAGAATTGTTGAACTGATAAAGACTTCTACTAATAATGCTAAGAATAAAATACGCACCGTTAAGAGCAAGAGTGAGCTGGAGGCTAATCGGCATGAGTTTACCAAACTTCGAGTTCAGAAGGTATCTGTTGGAGATGATCCTGCACCACGCACGGAACTGATTTATCATTCTGAATCTAATAATCTATATGCAACAAGGCCTGGGATTGATAAAGACGCAATAATCTTTAATGAGAAGTTGTCGTCCGATGATATCAGGGATGAATTGGAGAAATTGGTCAGTTTTACAAGATGTTATGAAAGAAATGTAGCTGATAATAATAGTGATGTAGGCAAGAAAATCTGGGAGGTTTTTCTGCACGCATATCAATCGCCATTCTTTTGGAAGTATCGTGTGGGCATGAAAAAATATTTCAATGGAACGGAGGAGATGCTCGCTAAAATTCCTAATATATTGTTCATAAGTGGACAAAGTAGCTCTGGTAAAACGCCGCTTTTGTCAGCAATAAATCAACTACTACAGAACGGAGCATACAATATACCACAATGGAAGAGCTATAGAGATTATGATGGCAAATCATATATGACCAACAGGATGCAGGAGAATAATTTATTTCCGGTAATGATAGATGAGGTAGAAAAGGACTTTCTTTCAGGTGGAAAGTGTAGATGGTATGGAGAGGCATGGATAAAGGAAGTATCTAATAATTTAGGATCCGGATTAAAGCCATATATGATGATGGCCTCAAATAAGAATATTGAATTATCATCTCCCCTTCAGACAAGAATTAATTATATTTCAATTGATGAAAAAATAGCGCTTTCATCAGAAGAGAGAACAATTTTGTCGGATATAATAAACAGCATGAATAATAGACTGTTTAAGGACTTTTGTGCAAGAGCGTTAGAAAAAGAAAATATTTATGATGTGAAGTACGATTCAAAATTCATGCCTGATTTTGCAGGCCCTGCTAGAGATATTTTTTTAGAGTACTTCGAAGAGGTGCAGATGGAAATACCAGACAATTTCCCAATGTCGCCAATAAATGATTATGCCATCAAGGGGATACAGATGTGGAAGGATGCTTTTTCCGATCAGACAATTTCTGAGGCATTCACATATAAAGGGGAGAGTAACGAACTGATAGTGAATCGTGAGCTCTTATCACGTAAGCAGTATTCCAGGAAGGAGAGAGATCTGCTTCGGTTTCTTAGTGAATCTGTGAAGAAGAGTGGTAATGCTAATGAAAATCAGTATTTACATCGTGATGCCGAAGCTTTCTTTGAATGGATTGGAGTAAAGAATCCATATATTGATAATATGGTTGTCTCTGAGGACGAGGATATATGCGTCAAGGATACAAGGAAGCTAAGAGGGATTCGCGCATGGATTGCAAGATTAACAAAATCAGTATGATAAATATCTTGAAGTATATCATTCAACTAGCGGTTCAATGACAACCAATTATTTATGACCTTATACTTTGTTTAAGGCAAATAAAAAAGTATAGTTCATGGAGGGTGAAGCTTATGGCAGATAAGATGCTTGTCACCCAGGCTCTTGATGAGAGAGACCTGCTTGTGAAAAAGATTCAGGATAAGATTTCAAAGGCTAGCTTTGTAGATACAATCAAGCCCAATGAGGAAAAGGTGCTTGATGCAAGAGTATCCAAGGATGAATTTGCCAAGGATGCAGAAAGTGCATATCAGCAGATTCAGGATCTGATTGACAGATTCCAGAGAATTGATGCAGCAATCGTTGCTTCAAATGCTAATACAACTATCAATACCACCTATGGCTCTTTTACCGTTGCAGGTGCAATTTCTCTAAGAAGCAGATTGCGCGGTGCGGGATCATATGATGGAGATGCTGATTTCGAGAGATCACTTCAGCTTAAGATGGAAAAGGATTACCAGACCAGAGTCGCTATAGCAGATATGAAAAACAAGCAGCTGCAGAACACAGCAGAGAGCATGAGACTTTCAATTCTTGGTAAGGATACCAAAGTTAAGGATGAGAAGCCTTTGGAAGTAGTTGAAGCTTATGTGAAGGAGAACACTACTGAGCTGGTGGATCCACTTGATGTTCAGAAAAAGATTTCTGTACTTCAGGAAAAGAGGGATACGCTTCTTACTGAGCTTGATACTCAGATTAAAGTATCCAATGCGACAACGTTTATTGAGATTTGATTAACTCAGTAAGAATTGCCTGCAACACGAAAACTTCAAACCCGGTTTCCCTGTAACAGGGTTACGTTACAATTACCAATACTGCAAATATTGGATGAGTATTCAGAATGGCGAAGTGGAAATCGCACTGGGTTAATGGTCCGGAAATCGCAGGTTCGAATCCTGCTTCTGAAGCCCCGATTGAAAGGGGAAAGTCGTCTAAAACGACCAACAACAATATTAACCATTTTGCATTTTGGTTAAACCGTAAATTATCGTCGGTCAATTGTATTTGCCTCAATTATCAATTGGAAACTGAGAACGTGCTTTAGACATAGAAATATGTTGAAATCCGTGATAAAGGTTAGGGCGTTAAACCGGTTGGGCTGAAGTAATCCTCATGGCTGTGTTGTAGGCAATATAATAATTTCGGAATTTTATCATATGAGTACCTTAAGCCTGGCTAAGCGGTGAAAAGACCTTGCAGAGATGCAGGGTCTTTTTTCAACTAGTGGTTCAATGACAATGCTGAGTAGGAAGGATATCATAACCATAATAAGAAATTGCATATCCTACTGCGAAAAAGGAAGTGCTTCACAATAATAGATTTGGGGAATTTGGTGATATGGTTACAGAACGAAAAATATCTAGATGGAAGAATAAATATTGGCATGCTGAATACACTTTGAGTAATGAAGGTTTAGAGAAGATGATGGAACTCATGAGCCTCACTAACAAGATTGGTACAGATGGCAGGAGCTCACGAAGATCAATATGGGTAAATGTTCCGAACAAAACAGATGAGGGGGACTGGGTAAACATAAGGTTCTGTGGCGCTGTTTATGGCCCTGGAGATGTCTTTTACGAAGTTATGCTGGATGACATAAGTGTGATGTCTTATGACTCCAAGAGTACGGATAGAAGCATAGTAGATATAACGGATATGCTTGATGGGCTTATTGAGTGTGTTAAACTGGTCCTTTCTTTAGCGGAAAAAGGAGAGTATGAGAGCTATATCGCCAAGGTGCCATATGAAAGAAGGAGAGGGGCTATCCGTAGAACGGATTATTATGATATTTTTCCTGAGGCAAGGGAAAGCTACATTAGCTCGTTGAGTCAGGATGAAATAAATGAATTGATGGAAAGCGGAGGCTGTACAGACTACATAGAGGAAAAAATGACGGCCAGAAGTTTCTACGAGGCTTGTGCTGTCGTATATGAAGCGCTTGGTATGCCAAAAGAAAAAACAGCCGGATTACATTGCTATGAAGACAGTAAAGCGGAAAGAGCATTCTATTCCGGAATGACACCAAAGGAATGGTACTACCTAACTGCGGATGGCAGGGATGATGGGCTCTATATGGTTCCGATGGATGATCCGGTTCATTTTCTTGGGTGGTTAAGGCGTGATAAAGCCTACTTTGATTATAAATATCTTAGTGGCCATGAATGGGATTTTATACAAAAATTCTCAACTAATATGCAGATGATGGTGACTGAGGATTCGGAATCCGGTAACTGTATCATTCACATTATGGGAGACTCCAAGGCGAGAAGTGATGATTTGATAAGAGCTTTCCTGGCTCTTAAAAGAGCAGGCTATGGTGTTACGCTTAATGGATACAAAGAGATTGTCGGGAGATTGAATGAAACTGATTATGTGGGGATTGTGGAGTTTGAAAAGAATCTTTCGCATGTAGACACTATTGCTGGGCATGATGTGCGTGACAGCATTTGCTTATGCGACTTTCAGGATGAAAGCGTTGTGGAGAAAATAATAAAAGCAACAGAGTGGGAAGATTTGGATACTGTACGGTTGGCTTGAAAGGAATAGAAATATGGAACAGAAGCCCATACATGGGTGGGAAAAGCAGTATATGGATAAAGCAGAGAAATTGGAGATTTATTGTTGCTCAGCTGAATCCGACAGCGAAATCAGAGGGCGACTTTTTGGAGAATCCCCAAAAGAAGTTATTGAAATATATAAAAGAATAAACCCATGCGCTAAATGTGGCGCTCAGAATCCTAAAGCTCTCGAGTATGAATGCATGGGAGATTTCGATTTTTCCATAACCTGCAGAAAATGTGGCAGAAGTATATGCAGAAGCATGTATGATTTTGATGTAAAGCAACCCGGAGAATGGATTGATCTATGCATTGAAGATTGGAATTGTGGTGTAGATCAAGAAGAAATTGAAGCAGCCAATAAAGCTGAAAGAGAGAGGAAAAAGCTGGAAGAAGGAAATTTGATCTGGAAGCCATGGTATGCCAACAATATGGTTAATAATCCTTTGGAAGGATATTACTGTTTGCTGTTCAGGAGATTGGTGGATGGAAAAATATATGGCTGCAAATGGACTATAGAATTTCAGTATAAACAGGATGAAGCAGGAATGGTCATTCCTAACGATTCTGAGATAGAAGCATATATCCTTTTCAGGACGAGATATATTGATCTGGAGACAACTTTCGAATATCCAGAGCCTCAGGCAGAGTATGTTTATGAACCGGAATTAAATCCCAAATGTGTCGATGGAGTCAATGATAGGGGAGAGTTCGTCAGGGCTTTTTGGACACTGGAGGAAGCAAAGAGAGGTGTTATAAACGATTGTGGGTTCTATGGCTTTAATAAGGATACTCTTAGATGATGATTCATTCAGGATTACTTGAAGGATTCAACTATGCGTTGAATGCTAATTTGTTTCCCTGGATTTATAATAATAGCAGCTATTATCTATTAGGATATAGCAGAAGCAGGCACATGAGGCTTGCGCGAGCGATGAAATCGTATAGAGTGCTGACATGCTTTATGCGACGGAGCCATCGATGGGTTTGATAAGTAACCACAAGTCAGCTAGGTGAGATCCGAAAGAAAATTATCCA
>NZ_JNKH01000069.1:0-9058 GCF_000701985.1 Butyrivibrio sp. WCE2006
CATTTCAAAAGGGTTGCATACAATTTCCCCATATGGCTTAAGTATGCAGACAGTGCTTTTTCCTTTTGATACATCAATTCCAACACTAATCATTCTGAACCTCCTCCAACTGTAAATAGTAATTGCTCCAGCCACACTTATTACCATTCAGTTTAGTTGGTTACGCGGGTGTTTCTCCCTACCTGCTTAAGCGAATGCTTATAATAAGGGGTTGGCTAACGGTTTTTATGACGGATGCGCTGATCCAAATAGAGCCACGTCAGACCAATTACTCCCCTTATTATAAAAAAATAAGTGCAGATGTCAGAGTTAATTACTCTCTAACAACTACACTTTTATGGTACTAAATAGATGCCAAAAGTCCGGTCCCATCATCCCAGTCCTTGATATATTCAGATGCAAGTTCCAGATCGTCAGGCGATACTTTTATTCCAAGCTCTTCTGATAACTCTCTGACTGCTGCCTCTTTTGGTGTTTCACCGGAACGTACTCCGCCGCCTGTCATATCCCATTTGCCTGGATAGTATCTTGCCCGAAGAGATCTCTGCTGCACAACGTACTTTCCCTCGCCATTTCCCGGTGCAGGGCTGTCACTTGTTTTCATAATGATAAGAACGTGCTTTATATAATCTCCGGGCTGTTTCTTTTCATGTTTTTCGATTATCTTCCCAGTGGGCTTACCTTCTCTTGTAAAAATCTCAATATATTCCATATATTCTTGCTCAGCCTTCGTTATTAATATTAGCATAGTATTCAACAATCATTTTCTGTACTGAAGGCGGATACATCAAAACGGTATAATGATTACCCTTCATGCTCTCCCTGTCCACAGAGACAATTCCCAGCTCCTTGCCTTCTGCTGTTGGATATTTCTGGCTAATACCACCAAGAAACTTCTCACCCACCAGACCTTTTTCTGCCAACACATCCCAGATTCTCGTCCCCACTATCTTCTTTACATCATCAGCGGAGCATATGCGGTTCAGTTCATCCTTGATCTCGGTTATGTAATAAAGATCCTTATATTCAAACTTCTCTATATCTTCCTTGGGGAGATAAAAATCGACTTTTTTCTTCTTTGTAGTACCTCTGCTATACGAGGACTCATTATCGTCCTTATCACCAGAGACTGGCATGCTGATAACAGCATCCGGATTTACACTCATGAACTCAGCTATTTTTTCCAAGAATTCTTTACCGTATTTATCAAATTTGTTGGTCCCAACTCCGGAAACTCCCAGCATTTCCTGCTCGTTTGAAGGAAGTTTGGCACACATATCAATCAGAGTCTTATCACTGAAAACAATATAAGGCGGCATTCCTTCCCTTCTTGCAATTTCCATCCTGAGTACCCTGAGTGCCTCAAACAGTTCATATCCTGCTTTGGTAAGTGAATCCGTACTTCTCGTCTTGGACTTTCCTGCCCTGGGACTAACTTCTTTTTCTTCATAAGTCCGAAGTAGCACTTTCGCATCTGGTTCCTTCAATGCTGCTATATTCCCAAGTTTCACCACACTGTATCTATCATCAGTCTGAATTATATATCCGTCCATGATCATCTGATTCATTAAAAGACGTATATCTGCTTCACTGTGATCTTTAAGGGCACCATATGTCTTATAGTTATCAGTCCCAAGCTCACGAAGCCTTGCTCTGTTTGCACCCACAAGCGTACCAAGAACAATATTCATCCCGTATCTGCCTTTGGTCTCATATACACAGTTGATGACCTGTTTAGCAGCATCAGTCATATCAATCTCTTTATATTCACGATGGCAGTTCCCGCAGTTATCGCATGGAGTGCTTACTTCTTCGCCAAAGTATTCAAGTATATAATTCCTCAGACACCCGGTTGTCCTACAGTAGCCTTCCATTACCTTAAGGCGCTTAATATCCCGCTGTCTGATGAGATCTTCATCCTCAGGATCCACCTCGCTGAAATCCTTTTTTTCCAGAAGGAACTTATTGATCATAATATCCTGGGCCGAAAACAGCAGAATGCACTGTGAATTCTCACCATCGCGTCCAGCTCTTCCTGCTTCCTGGTAGTAGTTCTCCATGCTCTGAGGCATATTGTAGTGAATTACGTACCGGACATTAGATTTATCTATACCCATGCCAAAAGCATTGGTTGCAACTATAACTGGTTTCCGATCAAATATAAAATCATTCTGACTGTCTTTTCTGTATTCATTATCAAGACCGGCATGATACCTGGCAACAGGAACACCTTCAAGAGTCAGCATTTCAAAAACCGCATCAACATTCTTCCTGGTTGCACAGTAAATTATTCCGCTCTCGTTACTATGATCTTTGACATATTTTCTTATATAGTCATCCTTATTCTTTATATGCTCAACAGAAAAATACAGATTCTCTCTGTCAAACCCTGTAACAAAAACACCGGGATCACGGAGTTTTAATACACATTCAATGTCACGTTTAACCTCTTCCGTAGCAGTTGCAGTAAATGCACTGACAATGGGTCGTTTTGAAAGCCTCTCTACAAATTTCACTATGTTCAGATAGCTCGGTCTAAAATCCTGTCCCCACTGGGATATACAGTGTGCCTCATCAACTGTTACCATTGATATCTCAGCACTGTCCGCAAAAGAAGTAAACTCCCAGTTATCCAGACGTTCAGGAGCAACATAAATAATCTTGTATGTTCCCGCCTTGGCCATTTCAAGTGCCTTTGTTATCTGAGAATCAGAGAGGGATGAATTGATATAAGCAGCATGTATTCCCGCTGCATTCAGAGATTTTACTTGATCCTGCATCAGTGAAATAAGCGGTGAAATAACAATTGTGATGCCTGGCAGCATTATAGCCGGAATCTGATAGCAGATGGACTTACCTGCACCGGTCGGCATTATTGCCAGCACATCCCTTTTCTCATCTAATATTGTATTTATAATTTTGCCCTGGCCAGTTTTAAACGAATCATAACCAAAGTATTGCTTTAGATTTGCCAGTGCAGTATTTCCAAATTCTGTCATATCGCCTCTTTTTAGATGAGTTTCTTCTTACCTATAGCATTGACCCACATCTCATCTTCTCTACCGGGTCTATTATCTGTACCAACCTCATTGTAAACAATCTCAAATCCTGCATTCTCAAACAACGGAACTATACTTTTCTCATCAAAATCGCTAAATCTGCGATCTCCACGCATCTTAGTGCCATCGCCATATTTGAAAGAAGCATATATAACACCGCCACTCTTAAGGGAAGTATTCAGCTTCTTCATCGTCTCCGGTAGCTGATCCCCCGGCACATGTAGAAGCGAAGCGCATGCCCAGACTCCATCAAACTCATTATGAAAATCGATATCCTCAAACCTCATATCCAGAACTTCCTGTCCCAGATATTCAGAAGCTCTCTTCCTCATTTCTTCAGAAGCATCAAAAGCTGTTACAGAAAAGCCTGCCTCCAGAAATGCCTTACTGTCTCGTCCACTTCCACAACCTGCATCCAAAACATGGCCATGCTCAGGAAGGAGTGCGATGAACCTGTCCCTCTCATATGACATATCTGCGTTAACACTTCCGGCAAAGAATGAGTCCGCATTCATGTCATAATACTCAACGGTCTTATCAACCATCGCTTCAGCAATCTTCGGAAGAAGTGCCAAATCTGCTGGAAGCCAGTCCACACTTCTAAGATCATTAACCTCTAGCCACTTCTCTGCTTCATGCTCCAAAAGTTGGAGCTTACCTTCTGCAACAGTTGCCCAATAGCAATTCATATGTAGGTGAAAAGTCTCATAATCATAATCAATAACATCTATCAGATCATGAACCTCGATCTCCGCACCAAGCTCTTCTCTAATCTCCCTTACGAGTGCTTCTTCAGGCGTTTCCCCTTCTTCAATCTTTCCTCCGGGAAATTCCCAGCCATCCTTATAATCACCATAACCACGCTGGGTTGCGAATATCTTAGTTTTTCTCTTGTAATCATCGCAGATTATTGCTGCGACTACGTTAACAGTTTTCATAATCATCCTACTTCCAGTTTGCTTTCTTCCCTGTGCACTACAAAAAGGAGTTTATTCTGTTTCTCTGGATTTCTCTTGCAAAATCTCCTGTAGTCAAAAGCTGCTATAAGCGTTTTTCCTGTACCTGTGGCAGCCACTACAAGATTCTTATTTCTGCCCCTTATTTTTCTCTCGGCATCGAGCCTATCTAATATTTCCTGCTGGTACGGATATGGATTGATGTCTACGATAAAGCCATAACCCTCTGTCTTTTCCCCATGCCTCTCCGCTCGTAACGCCTTTTTCAATTTGTCATAGCTATCATGGGTATATTTTTCAAAAGTCGTAGAATTCCAATAGCTGTCAAACGTAGCCTCTATCTTCTGTATTGTCGAAGCCATATCCTTTGTAGTCACTTTAATATTCCACTCCAGACCGCTGGACATAGCTACGTTAGACATGTTGGATGAACCTACATATGCAGTAGTAAAGCCTGTCTTTCTATAAAAAATATATGCCTTAGCATGAAGCCTGGTTCGCTTAGTATCATAGGATATGCGCACTTCAGTGCCAGGAAGCTTGCTAAGCTCTTCAATAGCTTTAACATCCGTAGCGCCCATATAAGAAGTTGTGATTATCCGAAGCTGGCCACCACGGTCCACAAAATCTTTTAATTCTTTGAACAAAAGCCGCAAACCGCTCCATTTTATAAAGGAAACCAACATATCGATTCTATCCGCAGTTTCCATTTCCTTCCGAAGCTCAGAATACATCTGCGGTTCATGAACAGCCCCGGTAAACAGGCTACTCTGCGCAACTGATGTTTCTGGACGCACTATATCCTTGGCCTTACGCTGACCAATTTTGTACATAGGATCATTTTCTGAAAGCAGCGCCAGCAGCTGCTCAGCACTATCAGCTACTGCCAATTCCTTCAGATCATTTAAATCATTTTCTTCTGATATCAGACCAACGACCTTATTAACCAGATCAATCTTCGCCTCAAGATTTTCATCATCAGAAATACGATCCAGAGCCTTATGAAGAACTTCCGAAACATACTTAGAAAGGATCTCTGATGCTTCAGCTCCATCAATCTTCTCAACTCGCTTTAGATCATCTGAAGATCCTGTAAGCTCTGACTGTATCTGTTTATTAATGACCTGTTCGTATAATCCTGGTTCCAACATATATATATTCCTCAAGTCAGTTTTCTGACATTTACATTAAACATTCATTTTCTTGGGCGTCCAAATTTCGTTATAGCCATTTTTCTGAGCCCAAGTGTAAATCATTTTTATACGCCTTGCTGATTCCTTATTACTCTGATCCCGCTCAATCATGATCTCATTCCGCTCAGATATCTTAGTAAGGAAATCAACCTGGGCTAGCTTATCTCTTTTCTTGTTATTACACTCAGGACAAGCCAGGACAAAGTTCCAAATCTGATCATCTTTTATAAACGACCACGGAATAAAATGATCCACCTCTACGCTATGTTTCGTGACAGGCTTGCCACAATAGAAGCATTTATTTTCGAATTCTTGGAATAGAATATCCCTGTAGTACGCAAGACTACTACGGGTGCGGAGGGTGCTCTCATCAATTTTGCTAAGAAGATGATCTACAGCGCTATCCTCATTAACTCTCTCAAGAAACTTCGCCCATTCATAATAGTTAAGCTTCTCTATAGCCACCTTGTGCTTACAAACGAACTCGTACATCCTTGGATTAATCCTGATCCACTCGCCCTTCTTGGAAAATGAATAAAACAGCCCACCAAGATCTGCATACAATGCACCAACTACATTTTCTTTACACTTCATTTTGACCTTATGACAGATATCAATACGCATATCTTCGGATAAACTCTCAAAGGGAATATCTTCAAGAATGTCATATTTCTCCTTGCCATATAAAAGTGCATTCTCAAGCTCAGACCGGCGATTCAGCTTACCAGGCTTCTTCTGTCTGATATGATGCTTCAAAACCAGGTTCCAATAAATCTCTGCAAACTTGGAAAAGAGCTGATCAAAATTAAGTACCAACTTACTATCAGTATTATATAAATTGTCCAGAATGGACTTCAGAAATCCAAATTTATAACTTGTATCATTTACGGATTTACTTGAAAAAAGGTATGCAAAGGCAGACCACATCTCATCATCTGAAAGTGGCCTGTCTTCGTACTCTGCTTCTTTTAACAAGTATCCTGCTGCCATATCTCTACCATCGCAATCTATTTCTAAATTTGTAAACTAAATCTATTATATATCGCCCATGAGCAGAAAATAATTAAATAAGTATTACCAACTCAGTGCTCACTCCCCAAACAGCAGATCATACAAATCTTCCTGTTTATATGGTATTCGCGGAAATGGTTTCTTTAGTTCCAATCGAAACAGCAGCATATGAAATGCCAAACATGCGATTGCAATCTTTTTTAGCAAAAAATAAGTAATCCACCAATCCCCACCAAACATCTTAAATATACTATCTATAAAACAATGCAGCTCAAATATTCAATGATCCTACTGAAATATATCTTCTACGCCTCCAACAATTTTCAGATATATATCTTCTACTATATCCGTTTTCAAATAATAAAAAAAGCCATCTGACAGTTTTATCCGCCAGATGACTTCAAAATCGTGTTTTGTAGTGATCATTTTCCGCAATAGATCTTAATTGCCTGGAAGATAAACTCTGAAGTTCCTTCACCGCCCATCTTTTCAATATTCTGGGTCAACTCTCCGCCTCCTACATAGCCTGTTCCAAGGCCATAAAGAATATCATCAGTGCATGTGTACATATGCTCCGTAATGAAATCCTGTACTTTCTTTACCTGAGCCTGGACCTCTTCGGATGCCGGATCCATTCCCTTCATAGTACCAAACTCTTCAAAAAGCTTAGTAAAGTCAGCCTTCAGGCCGCTCTCATATTCCTTTGTCCAGTTCTTGCTTTTTTCGGCATATTCTTTATAAGCAGGAGTATCTCCCCACTGTTCTTTAGCCTTTTTAGCGTATTCATCAAGCTTACTTGTATCAAATGCTGAAAAATTCAATTTCCTAAAATTTTGCCAGAATATTACAAAAACCATTTAGAAGCATGTCAACCTGAATCCAAATGGCTTTAGTAATCATTTTCACTGAAGAGCCTTTTTATCTTGCACATTACTAACAAAAGGAAACTTAATCACCAAATCCTTGTCAATCTCCATCATATTTAGTATTCTGCTAGCAGCTCCAGATGGATGATTAGTACCAGATTCCCATGCTTCAACCGTTTTATCTGATACTCCCATATAACTTGCAAAGGTTTTTTGTGACATTCCTGTAGTATTTCTAATTCTTTTTACATCTTCTGCTTCATACACTTTTACAGGTTCCACAGTAACTTTTTGTCTCTTTAGTATTGGCTTTTTACTGGTTGCATCTTCAATAGCTTCATTAAGGCCTGTCATAATGCTTTCATAAACACTATCATTCATTTCTTGCCACCTCCGAGGCTCTTTTCAAGAATACCTATTGCCTTCTTGATATTATTTCTTTCCTCTTTAGATAGATTATCTTTTTCTTTCTTGCCATAGACAGTAATCAGATAAATTGTCTCTGCTACAACAAAATCAACATAGCACACCCTGGCACTTCCACTTTTCCCTCTACCTTCGAAAGCTATTCTAGCTTTTCGTAGCTTGCCAGTACCTTTCATAACAGGATATTTCTTGGGATCCTTCAGGATATCCTGCTCCATCAACCAAAGATCGTCATCATCAAATCCTAATTCATCCCACTTCCGAGAGAACTCTGTCGTCTGAATAAATGTTCTTGTCATATATTCTCCTACTACCATTAATAATATACCCTATCTGATAGGGTGTCAACAACTCTCATTTTTAAATCATGATACTAATAACTCCATAAGCTTATCAGTAAGCGCCTGAAATGCCATTACTATTCCGGTTGTACCTAGTGCCCCCAGATATATTACAAAAGCAATCCCAATATCAATTACAAGTGGCTCCCACATCTGCCATTTGAACATTACCCAAACATTAACAGCAAATATAACCAGCATTACTATGCAGAACAGTCCGAATGCAACCTCTCCAATTTTGTATAGTAGTTCTACCCAGATTCTCAGAAAGAAAAGTATCAGAACCAGTGGGAACAACACCAACTTCATCAAAATCTTTAATATGAACATAGCCCCTCCTCCAGCGTAGAGTGGCTAAAGCTCAGGTCACTCACTTGCTGTTTTTCTTTTGTTTATACAGTTTGTTACAGTAGACAGCAGCTCTTGAAGCAGATTTAAACTCTTCTACACCGTTTCTTTCAATCACAGCCCTCTCGATGCCTTTGGCATTCCCTTTCTTGACTGCTTCTGTAAACATCTTGCCAAGACGGGACCTGACCTGGGCCGGTGACTCTTTTATGTCGTATTCAATAAGAACATCGTTTACACCTGCGAAAGTCGGAAGATCTGCCAGGACGAATTCTGCTTTCATTGTTTTGGCCTCAGCGATCATGTTGTTGATGGCAAGTGTATAGTCGTAGACAGTTCTTTTGCCGAACTTCTCCTCCAACATATCGCAGATGTAGTAGTTGACGGTTACGTTCTCCTTCTTGGCTGCTTTCTCAATCTGATCATATAATTCCTGTGTGATTGCTAAATTAACTCTTGGCATATCTTTTCCCTCTATGAGTGTTGTTTTATGTTCACTTACAGTTAAATTATATGAGTGTTGTACAATGTTGTCAATATAACGATCATGTGCCGTACATGTTGTGGTTAACCTCTGCCTGGTAGTAACTGCTCATGGTTGAAGGAGCATAGGTTCTCTCCTCCTCGCGGGTCTCGCCGGGCCGCTCCCATTACGTTTAGTTGTGGCTAAGCGGAAGTCTCATTATCCCTGTACTTATCTTCGCCATGCCGGTGCTACCGGCATTCCAGAGGGGCTATCTCGCTCAAGGCGTACCCTTGCGGCTCCACAGTACAGGACTGTACCTGATGAATGACTATTCAGTTTTCAATGTCCGACGAAAGGATTATTTACCCCTTCACTTATTCCCACTGGGAGAG
>NZ_JNKH01000070.1:0-8706 GCF_000701985.1 Butyrivibrio sp. WCE2006
CTCAAACATCTCTGTTTAAGATCGTTCGTCTTCTGACCAGAACTTAAGCTTGGCTTTTGTTCTGTCCGTTTTACCTTTAGTTAGGTTGTTTTGTTCTCTGAATATTCTTTTTGGAATTTTCAGGGTTGCATTACTATTTTATTGTCAAAGTGCTTTGTCTTGGCGTGTCGCTCAAGGCTCAGTTAGATTATCATGCTGCAAATATAAAGTCAACACCTTTTTTTATTTTTTTTTAAATTTTTTATTTGGACACATTTCCATATATTATTACACGGCCAAAGAGCCATGCAAACAGGCATCCGTATCCGTTATGAGCTCATTTATTAAGTCCTTAACGCTTACTATACTGTTGACCTTTGACGCATTCTCACCACAGAAGAATAATCCTTCTTCCTTATTCCCTAATGCAGCAGAAATAAGTGCACGGCTTATGCAATAAGGAATCTTATCTCCTTTTGGGCATGCAGTAAGACAATTGTTACATGTTTTTGCAAAGAAGCTCTTGCCATTATCAAGATTTTTCAAAAACTGAGAATAAACCGCTCTGGCAGGCATACCAACCGGACTTTTTATTATTCGGATATCTTCTTCCTTAGATTCAACAATGACCTGCTTAAATGCATCATCAGCATCACATTCATTTGTAGCTATGAAACGTGTACCGATTTGTACCCCATCAGCACCTGCTTCGATAGCTTCAGCGATGTCCTTGCCGTCAAATATACCTCCGCCAAGAAATATCTTTATTGTTTTCTTAAGTTCCTCTTCAAAAGGCTTAATCACTTCTTTTACTTCTTTTAAAATTTGCAGATTATCCTGGCATGTACTATTACCAAGATCATTAGCAGAAAACCCAAGATGCCCACCGGCTTTATGACCCTCTATTACTATAAAGTCTGGAAGTATACCTGCCCTTTTCACAAATGTCTTGCATAAAAGCTGAGCTGCCCTCTTACTTGAAACTATAGGTGCAAACAGCGTCTGACTTCCTTTTACAAGATCACCCAAATTTAATGGAAGTCCGGCTCCGGATATGATGGCATCAGCGCCTGCAGATATGGCAGCTTTTACCGTTTCCTCATAATGACTGACAGCTACCATGATGTTTACTCCGATAAGTCCATTACCCTGGGAGATTTCTTTTGCCTTTTTTATATGTGCTTTAAGAGCCCGAATATTTGCTTCAAAAGGATTTGTTAAAAAGTCAGGCTCCTTAAATCCAATATTTACTGAACTAATAACCCCCATGCATCCTTCCTTAGCTACATTACCTGCCAGTTCAGAAAGTGAAACACCTACTCCCATTCCTCCCTGAATAATTCCATGCACTAACTCTTTACCACCAATATTCATACCCTATACGCTCCATCCGAAAATATACTTAAACAAATTATAGTTAAATTCTTTTGAGATAATATAATAAAAAAAGGCGGTTGTCAATTACAACCGCACTGCCCATCTCATCTTTGTTGATTTGCTTCGGGGATTCATTTTGCATTCCTCTGCTGATGGTCTTGTAACATCATTGGATATCTGGCTATAAATTCCGAGCTTTTTATACTCTTTGAATGATTTTTTTACCAGTCTGTCTTCGCCTGAATGAAATGTCAGTATTGCTACTCTTCCACCCGGATTAAGGATTTTGGGGAGTTTTTCCAAAAAGGTATATAGCACTTCAAACTCACTGTTAACATCGATTCTAAGTGCCTGAAAAACCCTTGCACAACTCTTCTTTATTGTCTGATTCTTTTCAGGCTCCGGAACCTTCCAAAGTGCTTGTTCTATTGCACTTCTCAGAGCCGTTGTTGTACTCATAGGATCTCCATTTCTCATAAGAGAAAAGACTTTGTCAGCTATCTCCGTAGCATAAGGCTCATCAGAATTTTCCACCATCATTCCGATAAATTCCTCTTTTGATATGTTATGAAGACGCTCAGCTGCGGATTCCCCGTGATTTGGGTCAAGCCTAAGATCCAGGGGCCCATCAATTTTATATGAAAAGCCACGTTTGGGATCATCTATCTGCATAGATGAAACTCCCAAATCCGCAAGTACAAAATCAAATTTTCCCGTTTCTTTCTCTAATTCATCAATATTGGCAAAATTCAATAATCGAAACTTGAACATATCCTCACCAAATCCAGCTTTTCTTAACCTTTCAACCGTTTTTTCAGATTCAATGGGATCAACGTCTAATCCGTAAATACAGCCCTTACCTTCAAGTGCCTCCAGCATTTTCCTTGTGTGTCCACCGTAGCCAAGGGTACAATCAAGTCCCTTCTCTCCGGGTTTTATCTTAAGAACATCAAGTATTTCATTAACCATTATAGATATGTGCATTCCAGCAGGTGTTGAGCCTTTTTCTATAACATGCTGAATCACGTCCGCATATTTTTCAGGATTCTGTTCCTTGTACTTTTCCTCAAATTTCCTGGGATATTTTCCTGAATAATGTACTCTGCGTTTATGCTCTTTTCCTTCTAAATCGCTCACGTATCATTCTCCTCCTGATTTTCGATTGTGAAGTCTTCCATATATGAGGCGTAATCGATCATTTTATCCATTTCGTCTTTATTATCCAAAATGTATCCTATACGCTGACACCATATTACATATAATATATTAATTATCTTTTCAGGATCATATCCCATTTTATTGAGTACTTCACGTTCTTTTTCCAAATCCTCATGAAAATTGATGAATTCGGGATCATCCATCAATTGAGCCTTTGCAATATTTATATAATTGTTAATCTGAAGAATATCCATAATCCATTCCCCTTTTATAAGTCTTTCGTGCCGTTTTAAATAACGTGCGTATTTTATTTTCACTCATGTTTTCAAAGTAAGTCATCTGTTAAATTATATCATCATTCACAAATGTATTATTCAAAATCTGTTTTCCTTTACATTATTTATCTGCATGTTCCGGTAAAGATTCCAGTATTTGTGCCAATTGAGCATAAAATGGTCGAACATTTATCCTTTTTGTAAGTCCCCCCTGTAAAGACATATGATCACCGGTAAATGTGGGCATGACATACCACACTCCGGGCGTAAGTGTACTTCCTTCTTCATATAATGATGATTTGGAACCTATTGGAGCTTTTGCAGATTCTTCATTTACAAGTCCATCATTCGCTCTCCAGGATTCATCGATGTAAAATCCACCGGCAGTTGTTCCGGTGTATTTACTCATATAAATAGCTCCCTTCATAAATATTGTCTCTGTTTTATCAGGATCGGGATTTACTTCACCATTCTCATCTATAATAGTCGATGCACAGGGATAAGCCAAATAATATACATCGTCAAATGTTGTGATTTTTCTATTTAATTCAAGTGCATTATCTATATGCATGTCAAAAGATGCATAATCCCAGGATTCTCTTCCATCCATATCAGCTTTGGTAAAGGTTAATCCCCAGTATGGAATAAATTCATTGCGAAGTTCATAGTTCCCCCACCCTGACAATCCATGAACAAAATAAATTTAGCATTCGTCTTCATCGGTTTATGATATCCTATAAGGAGTGAGTAAATTAAGCACTCTTGCCATTATTTAATCCTCGCTTCCAAAAGTAGCCCGCTTTTGTACAAAGCTCAATTCCATGTACGCAGGCATACCAATCAATAAAATAAAAAAGTTTATTATATTGATTACATTTGACAAAATATAATTGTCACTCTTACAGTAATACTATCATACGAGAAAAATGCTTGATATTTATAAAAATATTGAAAATAAACAATAAATAATTTTTTAGAAATACGGACATCATAAAGAAATGAACATAACTGATAACATTATTGATATTTACATCATAAATACAAGTACCGTTGAAGATGAGACTGAACGTGTACTACCTATGATTGCGCCTCATTATGCCAGGAAATATGAAAAAGCAAAAGTGACAAACGTAAAACTGCAGGAATTATGTGCGGGATTTTTACTATATAAATGTCTGGGTATAAATAAAGATGAGCAGCTTACCATAAGTGAATATGGAAAACCATCATTAAATGTACAATCTATAGAAAAACGCACGCAATTTAGCCTTTCCCATAGCGATCATTATGTTATCCTTGCAGTATCGGATACTCCTGTAGGAGTAGATATTGAGCGGGCTGATAGAGTAACGCTTCCTATATTAAAGCGTGTTCTCCCTTCAGTCTATTATGAAAAATTGAAAAAAAAGATGTTTCCCCCTGAAATCGGGTTTGAAAACGATGATCAACTAATGTATGCAAAATATTGGACTTCTGTTGAGGCGATTCTTAAAGCAACCGGTACTGGCTTTATTACAGATCCCAGAAGTAATCCAAATCTCATGGATGAATGGTATTTGAAGAGTTCTGTACTTGAAAAGCATTTCGTAATGAGCTGTGCCTCAAGAACTCCTTTTTCCATCAACACGGTTCTAATCGAATCCATATGATCTATTATTACGCGATAGCACATGTATTTCATGTGTTCGATAATAGACGCTATTCTTTTTATCGATAATATGTGTCCGCTAATTATTTGTAATACATTGATATTTTTCTGTGTATTACATATTTTTTATAGCTATCATCTCTGACTATTCCGCCAATGAAACATTCTCCATTCTGAATTTCGATCCGGGTTATCAAGGTGCATGCCTGTATAATATCTGTTTTCTTTTTTCCACCTTCTGTATAACTGTCAACAAATTGAAACTGGATAGTTTTTAATTCTTTGACAATTTCTTCCAACTCCGGGGTAATATGAAATTTAATGCCTATACTTTCTTCACTTAAATTAGTAACCGTTCCCTTGATCTCTGCACTATGTCCTTCCAGGAAAAGAAGGACCATATTACCCAGCTCAATTCGGTCATAGTTTCTTCTATCACGCATAATAAAGTTTCCTTTTTTAGATTATTGTAGCATCAATTATCTAAATATTCTAAAAATATGCAATTAATATTATGTAAAGTTTACTGTATAATCAAAATATAATATTCTTTAAATAAGCTCTCCAAAAACTTTATATACCTGCACATTGAGGAGTATATTATATTATTATATGAGTTTACATAATAAGTAGTAATTATCATTGAATTGCCTATTTACCTTGTATTATAATAGGTAATAGAGAATGGAGGTTTTTATTATGTTTTCTACTAAAGGAAGATATGCTTTACGCGTAATGATAGATTTAGCCCAGCAACACAGTGAGGACTACATACCGTTAAAGGATATCGCTGAAAGACAGGGCATTTCAAAAAAATATTTAGAGATCATTGCCAAGGAACTTGTTAAAGGTAAGCTTCTTGAAGGCGCAAGCGGAAAACATGGCGGCTATCGGCTTACACGATTACCTGATGAATATTCTGTTGGTGAGATCATTGAACTTATGGAAGGTACTTTTGCACCTGTAGCATGCCTTGAAAAGGATGCGAAAGAATGTCCGCGAAAAAATGAATGCACTACTCTTCCCATGTGGAATGAGTTTTATGAATTGGAAAAAAACTTCTTCTACAATAAAAAATTGAGCAATATTATGTGATTTACATTACTTTTATGATATAAACACATTACAAAATTAATCTAATTCTAAAAAAAACATTAAATTTGTCATCTTGCAATAACGCGTCAAAGTGGTAAAGTGTTCCCTAAGTTATAAAGATACATTATGTAAACAAAGGGGACGCATATGACTTTAACAGACGTGTTTTTGCAGGAGCTTCTTCGCCGATATCAGGCAAATTTCGACATTACCGAAAATTTCACATTAGGAGACACTACATATCCTGCTTACGCTTGGTTTTATTCACTTAGCGAGAAATATGTTCTTAAGAAGGAAGCTACTCTTTGGGCTATCAAAGCCTTTGAGCATGTTCTTTTCTCCAAGGTCGACTCCGTTTCAGAAGATACACTTGATGATATTATGACTACCATCACAAATGAAGCTGAACCGATTCTTGTAAGAAAAAATGAGAAATATCCGGAAAAGGATCATATGTGTACTTATATAACATTTATTGTAGTTTCTTCAAAAGATCCGGATGAAATAGCACAGAAAAAAATAAGAAAATTTCATTTTGATAAAGGATATTTATTCAATTTTCGCGGTCATAGCGAGGCACGTCTTGCCGTAATCTCAATGGAGAGTGGCAACGTGTGGACTAACTATTCCGGACGCGATATCAAACCGCTTCTTACCGATGCTTATTCAATATCTTCTGATATTGTTAAACATAAAAATATGTCTACAGCTGACGTATTAATCAAATCTGTCAGTTGATATACCCAATGGGGATTTTAAGGAGGAAAAAGTTATGAACGCAGCAGTATTACTTATTGTTAGCGTAGCAATCCTGATCGCCGGATATGTATTCTATGGCGGCTGGCTTGCTAAACAGTGGGGGATTGATCCTAGTCGTAAGACTCCGGCTCATGAGCTGGAAGATGGAATGGATTACGTTCCTGCAAAAACACCTGTCCTTATGGGACATCATTTTTCATCAATCGCGGGTGCAGGCCCTATAAACGGACCGATTCAGGCAGCTGTTTTTGGTTGGGTTCCGGTATTACTCTGGGTACTTATCGGAGGAATTTTCTTTGGCGGTGTACATGATTTTGGTGCATTATTTGCATCTCTTCGTCATAAAGGTCAGTCCATTGGAGAGATAATTGACGATTCCATGGGAAGAACAGCTAAAAAGTTATTCCTTACATTTGGATATCTTACTCTTCTTCTGGTTGTAGCCGCATTCAGTTCTATAGTTGCAAGCACTTTCGGCATTACTACTTCTGCCGGAGCTGCTGTTGAAGGTGCAGCTTTAGCTGCTAACAAGTCAACAGCAATGATCTCTATTCTTTTTATACTTCTTGCCATTGTTTTTGGTTACTTTGTTTATAGAAAGAACGCACCGGTCAGCATAGCTTCTATCGCCGGTTGTCTGGGAATTGCAGCAATCGTTGCAATAGGTCTTAATTTCCATCCTATTGCTCTCACATACAATACATGGATGTGGGTTTTGGGTGCATATATTCTTGTTGCTTCAGTAACACCTGTATGGGTACTTTTGCAACCTAGAGATTATCTGAGCTCATTTCTTCTTTATTTTATGATAGCTGCAGGTATAATCGCAGTATTAGGCGCTGTTTTTACAGGTCATGGTCATTTTGCAGTTCCTGCGATGGGTGATGCATCCCTTAAGGGCACCGGTGTATTTACTACCGGCACAGCATTCCCTGCTTTATTTGTAACTATAGCATGTGGTGCAATTTCAGGATTCCATTCACTTGTTTCCTCAGGAACAAGTGCGAAACAGCTGGATAATGAGAAGAATGCTCTTCCTGTTTCATATGGTTCTATGCTTATAGAATGTATGGTCGCAGTAATTTCACTTTGCGCGATTGGATTTGTTTGGACTTCTGCTGCAGACGGCACTTATGCAAGCCCTACACAGGTATTTGCAGGTGGATTATCTGCTATGATTGGAAGCTTTGCTCCCGGTGCACAGAATATCATGTATCAGCTGCTTATCCTTGCAGTTTCAGTATTCTGCCTTACATCATTAGATACAGCAACCCGTCTTGCAAGATATATGTTCCAGGAATTTTTCCTTGAACAGGGTCAGACTGTGAAGGATGTAACAGGTTATAAAAAAGTGCTGGCAAATCCTTACGTAGCAACAGTAATAACAGTTGTTCTCGGTGTAAGCCTTGGTATGACAGGATATACAAAGATATGGCCTTTGTTTGGAGCTGCAAATCAGTTATTAGCAGCTATAGGTCTTATTGCAGTCTGCACATGGCTTGGAGCTGTTGGTAAAAACAACAAGATGTTCTATATTCCCATGGTATTTATGCTTGCAGTAACAATTTGCTCACTTGTTCAGACTATTACTGCTAAAATATCAGCATACACTTCCGGAGCAGCTGATATTTGGGCACTTATTCAGGCAGGCATTGCAACATTACTTGTAGTTCTTTCACTGGTACTTGCAAGTATTGCAGCCAAGGTTCTCTATAACCAGTTTATAACAAAAACAAAAGAGAGCCGCGATGAAAAAGCAGCATAAAATAATGCCAACAAAGCTTTATTGCTAATTCAGTTTATAATAAAAAGACCCGTTTTCGAAAGTACTCGAAAACGGGTCTTTTATATGCTCTTAATGCTCTTTTAATTCTGCCTCTATAGCGTAAGTAAGCTGATCAGGACATGATGTGTTTTTATATCCGCATTTTATTCCACGAAGCTTATCTATCGCATCCTCAGCCTTCATTCCTACGACAAGTCTTGAAATTCCTTGCAGATTACCATTGCAGCCTCTTGTAAATTCTACATTTTTTATTATTCCATTTTCTGTTTCAACATCTATGTATGTTGCACATGTGCCTTCTGTCTTATATTTCATAATCTTCTCTCACTCGTATAATATTTTTAGATACATTAAATGTACCTTGATAACTTAATAAATATTTGTTCAATAGGCTTAGTTAAGCCCATGATATAATTGTCCCCGTGTCAATCAGGTAATAGTTCTATTATCTCCTGTTGAACCAGAAATGGTTGCTTCAATTAAAAGTCTGTTCCCCTGACATGGAAGTTAGCTTCAAACCGGCTGGCTGTTTGCTTAAGTGCATGGACGACCATCTAGCAGTGTGGTTTCGCATCTGTCCATCTTAAGCTGGATTCTTATATGCGAGGGTGTCGATGCTCCATGATCAT
>NZ_JNKH01000071.1:0-8019 GCF_000701985.1 Butyrivibrio sp. WCE2006
GGACAACGTGAACTCGACTTCTGATTGTCATACGCATTTTTCCGACTTTTGTGCTATTATAGCCGTAAATGTGGATAAAATCCATCATTTTTGTAAAAAGAAAACTCCACCCCGTGGAATTTACTCCTACAAGGTGGAATTTACTCTTACAAAGTGGAATTAACTATTACAAGTCACCTATGAATAACTGAATATAATATTTATCGTAGATATAGGTGAAAAACTACCTGAAGAGTATGTAGAAGGCTTCGAAGTAAAATATCTTTCCCGAATACAATATGATTATTATCCATTTGATGCATATTATTTAACAAAAGAATAAGACTTAGCCTATGATTGAGTTACTGAATTTATTAAAGATGGGAAAGAATTAGAACCATGAACTTTAGTAATGCAGATATTGGAAGTGTATTTTGGTAATATAATTTTACTAGTTCTGGATATGCTCTAATTTATTGTTGAAATTAATTTAAATTATAGAGTCGTTGTAAAAGATAACTATATATTAATTATATTCATTATTTTTGCACAAAAACTTAATGGAAACTTCACATTATTTTTATTTGAAGTTTATAGAAAATTTATATATACTATATTGAAATGAATTGTTTATATGTAGATAAATAATTCATTGTGTATTTTAAGTCTTTGTACATCATGTTTTTTCAGAAGGAAGTTTTTAGCTGCGGGATTTATCATGTTTGATTTCCATACACATATATTGCCGGGGATAGATGACGGCAGCAAAAATATAAATATAACAAAAGAGATGATTCAAGCAGAGATAGATCAGGGTGTTGACGGAATTGTTCTTACACCTCACTTCTATGCACAGCAGGATGATCCTGTAAGATTCATCGAAAGAAGACAAAGAGCTTATAATAAAGTCATCGAAGAATTGTATAATGATTTGACTTTAGATAAGAAGTTTTCAGATCAAACAAATCCGAAGTTTAAATTAGGAGCAGAGGTCTATTTCTTTTCAGGAATGGCTAAATCCAAGAATTTATCAGATTTGTGTATTGAAGGGACTGAGGTCTTACTTCTGGAGATGCCTTTTAGACAATGGACAAAAGATGTATACAGGGAAGTTAAAGAGATTATAGAGAGGCAGAGCCTTACAATTATTCTGGCTCATATTGAGAGATTTCGAAAATATCAAAAAGATATTTCAATTTGGAATGAGATTATGCAACTTCCGGTTATACCGCAGATAAATACAGAGTGTTTCCAGTCTTGGATGTCACGACGTTTTGCATTTAAATTTATTAATGATGGGCATAGTATTATTCTTGGTACAGATGCGCATAATAATACAGACAGACCAGTGAATATGTCACAAGGTAGAGAAGCCTTGAAGAAGAAATTCGGAGAGGTGATTTTGAATGATATAGATATGCTTTCAGATAAGCTGTGGAGAAATGATGAATCGTAGAAAGTTTAAGGTAGTAGGGATTTCTTTTGTAATCGTTTTTCTACTATTAGTGCTTTTTTTAGGCATAAATGCTGTTGAAAAATATATAGATATGCAAGAAATGGAAGATGTTTATGAAGAAGATACAGTCCTTTCAGATGTCGAACTTCTGATAAATGGGAATGTATGTAGATACAATGCAGCAGTCAGGAATTACCTGGTAATAGGAACAGATGTATCAGGAACTTATAAAGATAAAGAAGCTGTTGATTATCATGGGAATATGGCGGACGTATTACTTCTTGTAGTACTCAACAGATCTGATAATAATTATGCAGTTTTGGAAATAGATCGTAATACAATTATGAAAGTTCCAATGATGAATCCGGACGGCAGTGTCAATGCGAGGTCCCTTATGCAGATATGCACTGCGCACTGGTTTGGAGGTAATCCACAGATGTCCAGCGAGAACACAGTGAATGCTGTTTCGGAGCTTTTAGGTGGAATACCAATTGATGGATACTATGAGCTTAACATGGATTCCATAGAAAAACTAAATAATGTAATTGGTGGAGTAACAGTCACTGTAGAAGGCGATTTTAGCCAGGTTGATCCGACTCTCATTGAAGGAGAGGAGATTACCCTCAATGATAAGCAGGCCTATAACTACATTCATGCCAGAATGGAAGTCGGAGATGGCACCAATGAAGGAAGAATGGCAAGGCAGGAAGCTTATATAAAAGCCTATCTGAATAAGCTTATGGAAAAAACAGAAGAGGATCCTAAATTCCCTAATGAAATATATCAGAAGATGAAAGAAGTCGCACAGACTAACATGACCGGGAATGATTTTTCAAGAGTTTTAAACAGAGCAAATAGAGGAGAAAACCTTGGAACATTGAAATTTGAAGGTAGATACGAAACCGGAAAATTACTCGCCGATGGATTAGAGCATCAGGAGTTCTATATAGATGAAGATTCTTATTATCAGGTGATGGATAAATTATTTCACCTTACGCCTGTAAAAGAGTAGTTATTGAAGTTGATTTAGAGGAGAAGACATGGAAAAGAAACAAATGGAACAAAAACAGATAAAGGTTTTAAAAGTTGATGATGATCAGGAAGAGATGGAGATTGATCTTTTTGGATTGCTTAATTATTTCAGAAGCAAACTGATCATAATTATTGCAGCGTTTGTACTTGGGTCAGTATTGGCTGGAGCTTATACTTATTTTCTGGTTGAGCCGTTATATACAGCCAAAGCGAAAATCTATGTAGTATCTGCATCGACTGATACAATGGTTAATCTTACTGACCTTAATCTTGGAACAGGGTTATCGGCGGATTATGAGCAGGTTATTACCATAAGACCGATTTTTAATCAGGTTATCAAGGATCTTGATCTTGATTATACTTATGAAGAACTTGTTAAAATGGTAGAAATAGCTGTTGTTAAGAATACAAGAATTATGACTATCAGTGTTACAAGTAATGACCCTAATGAAGCTGAACAGATTGCAAATGATATTGCAAAACAGGCTGAGATTCAAATTCCAAAGCTCATGGATACGCCTAAACCTCATATCATTGAACCTGCAATTGTACCTATGTTTAAGAGTTCTCCCAGTTATTCTAAGAATATAATGATTGGAGCTCTTGGAGCTACAGTACTTGTTTTAGGAATCTTCACTGTAATTTTTGTACTTCAGGATACAGTTAATTCCGCTGATGATATCGAGAGAATGTTTGGTATTCTTCCTCTTGCGGTTATTCCTGAGGGGAATATTGGAATTTTAGCAGAGGGAAATGAATCAACATCCGGGAAAAAGATAAAGAATATTAAAGATGAAAAAAGAGGAAAGGAGGCTAAGTGCTCATGAATAAGATAGTATTTAATAATAATCCAGAGTTACCCTATGCAATGGAAGAGGCACTTAATTCTCTTCGTATAAACATTGGATTTTTGGGTAAAGATGTAAAGAAAATCATGATAGTATCTTCAACCCCTAATGAGGGAAAGAGTTTTGTTACTATGCAGCTATTTAGACAGTTTGCACAGACAGGAATTAAGACAGCTCTTATCGATGCTGATATGAGAAAATCAACCATGGCTATTAAGTATGATATGAAGCTTACAAATGGTGGTAAGATTCAGGGAACAAGCGCTGTCCTTTCAGGAGATGGTGAGTTTGATCAAGCTTTTTATCCTACTTCAATAGATAATGGATTTATTCTTCCAAATATTGATAATGTAATCAATCCCTCCAAACTTTTGGAAAATCAAAGGTTTGAAGAGCTCCTCAATTATGCAGGAGAGAATTTTAGATATACACTGGTTGATTCTTCACCTCTTGATCTTGTATCAGACGGTGAGAGAATCGGTTCTCTTTGTGATGGGGCAATTCTTGTTGTAAGAAGTGGTGTCACATCAAAGTCGATGGTTAGACATTCAGCCATGCAGCTTGAGAGAGCAGGATGTCCTCTGCTTGGAGTTGTTCTCAACAGAGTGGAGAGTAGTAAGGGTAAGTACTACTATAAGAAGCAAGGCACATATTATTATGCTAATAATTAATTGAGTATTATCCTTGTATTTTTGTCGGAGTTATTTACAGTTTTTCTGTAATTTACTCATATAAAATTTGATCCGGTGTTTAAGCGCTGGGGAAGAAAGGAGGAGACCATGCATAGTGTTATGAAAAAAGTTCTTGCAGCAATCCTTGGGGCAGCACTCTTTATCTCTACACCTGTATATGCTGCGCCGTCACCTGTTACACCTAATCAGACTGTTTCAGGTGAGCAGCGTAAGGCAACAACAGTTGATAATGCTAAGGTAGAAAATACTAACTATCCATACGAAGTTACAGTTGATACTAGAGAAGATGGCACAGCTACTTTTACTTCAGTAGGAAAAACAACTGAAGAACGTGTTAAGATTCCCAATAATGTCACAGTTAGTGGTGTTGAATACTTAGTTACCGAGATCAAGGCTGAAGCTTTTGCAAATGCAAGTGAGACAGAAAAAGTATCTATTCCCGGTTCAATCCAGGTTATAAGTAAGAATGCGTTTTCTGGCGCAAAAAAGCTTAAGACAATCAGATTCTACGGCAAAAAGAGCATCAAAGTAGAAAAGGGTGCATTTAAGGGGCTTAAGACATCAAAGATGACCTTCAAGGTTTCAAAGAAAAAGATGTCTAAGAAGCAGTTTAAGAAATTCAAGAAGGCTCTTGAGAAAGCAGGCTTTAAGGGTAAAATCGAACGAGTTTGATTTTCATGAGCTGACGTAATTATTTACGGATTGGAATCATAGGTGCTGAATGCTGCACCTATGATTCTGATAAAAAAGATATTCTTTCGAGTAATGTTCTACAGTCTTTAATGATTGTTTCCCACATTTTTGTTTTGAAAAAATAACAATATGTAATATGCATATGTATATAGTAACGGGGCAGCTCAATTGATGACTGCCTGTTTTTTTTAGAAAAAAACTAACAAAACTTCTGCATTTCTGTTAAAATCATTAGGTATGAAAAATTGCTGGGGAGAGACAATAATGCAGACTCATAAGTCAAGACTTGAAACTATTGATACTATAAGAGGAATCACTCTTATTAGCATGATTTTATATCATTTTTGTTGGGACCTTAAATATATTAAAGGGTTAAATATGCCATGGTATGGGACCTTTGGTTCTTATTTGTGGCAACAGAGTATATGCTGGTCCTTTATCTTGATATCAGGTTTTTGCATGCACTTTGCAAGAAAGCCTATAAGGAACGGCGTGCTGGTTTTTCTATGCGGAATTATCATTACCTGCGTGACAGTACTTGTTCTGCCTGATGCTCCGGTGTATTTTGGTGTGCTGACATTCCTCGGCTCTGCCATGATACTGTTGGGGGCAGTGATAAGCCTTTATAATAAGATAAATTCAACTGGTAATGCAGGCCTATCTGGTATAAACGGTAAATCAAACGGTCCGGATTTGTCTGTGGCAAATTTAAAAGATCCATTGTGGGGACTATTTATAAGTGTAGTATTATTTGCTATTACTAAGCCTATAAATAGAGGATTTCTTAATCTCTTTGTATCTAATATTGCACTTCCTGATACTCTGTATGGTCAGGTCGGGCAGGATGTTTTGCATAATTCATATCTTACTTATCTTGGATTTATGCAGAATGGATTTTATTCATCAGATTATTTTTCCCTTATGCCCTGGATATTTTTATTTATAGCAGGTTATTTTCTTCATAGTGTAATAAAGAAGAAATTTGGTTTAGGCATTTTCCATATAAACATTAAACCGCTGTCATGGATCGGCAGGCATTCACTTATAATTTATATGCTTCATCAGCCGGTCTTGTATGGAATAACAATGATACTTTAATAAGATATTACAATGAAGTTTGAATATGTAATTAAATTTCATGCGATGTAATTTAATTTCACAAAATCATAAATTAGACATTTTGCGAAACGTACGAAAATACGTTACGCAAATAATTAAGTAAAAGGAGAATCTTTGGTGATAAAGGTTCTTCTTTTTTTATTTTTCTAGTGAATCTTTCGAAAATTTAAGTTGTATTCAAATTTAGATATGACTTTACAACAAGTGTGTTGACTATGCACTTGGTAAAATATTAAATGTAAAATATATAGTTTGAGAGAAAAAATGTCATATACGTAATAAAGAAGGTTAATCGTTTAAAAAATTAACGATTTTAAGAACAGAGCAGTAAAAAATACTTGGAAAGCCCATTTTTGCGGCATTATCTTGCGTTGCACGCAATTGAATGCGACAAATACTGAACGGAAACGATATATTCATATAAGGCTAAATATTTGATCAAAAGGCGCATGAAACACTCTACATTTTTGTGAATAATCCCTAAATGTAAAAAAGTTTCGAATTCATGTTGAAAATAATCATAGATACGCATATAATTGCAAAGGTTTCCGATAATATGATTGAAGCAGAGAGGAGCAAGTATGAGTGGGAATAAATCCAGGATAATTTCTTTTATTCTATCCATTGCAATGATAATAGGGGTATTGAGTACTGACTCATTAACAGCCAGAGCTGAATATAGAGGTGAATATAATTTCTACATAAACTGGTCAAATGCTAATAACAATATTAGTGATGGTCAAAGTACAGTCTACATAAGTAATGATGGCGGGAAAAAGAAGTATACTTTTTTAAGAGTAGAACCTAGAAAACCAGAGGAAAATAATAAGCTAGAAAGTGTTTTTTTAACTGATAATCGTGAACAAGTATTTGATCTTGGTAAAGATTTTGATGGATATAAAATTAGTAAGATAACGCTGGATATTAGTGATAGGGAAGGTGGCGAATGGAAAACTGATGAAAACGGTTATTGGTTTTGGAATCCTACAACATATAAGTCTGATGACAAATTTGTCAATATAAGGTTACATAATGATAATTCACTAAAAGATTTTACTAATAATTCGTGTAAACAACTTTTTAAGGATCAAGTAGCTGATGGTAATAATCAGATAATACTTAAGCCTGATTTTGCAGGTACATTCCGCTATATTAGTTTTATGCCATCAGACAAGCAAAATGGCAAATATTATTTTAGCGTTAATAAAATTACTGTGACTGAAAAGGTAAATACTAATCAGCAACCGCCGGAATATAACGGACCTAATAGAGGTTCAAATACGATATTATTATACGGCAGCGATCTAGAGTTTCATAATTTAGATGATAATGATAATTCATTAAATAATAATCCACATCGTACTAGAATATATGAACAAAATTCATATCCTGAATGGCCTATTAATAATGGTATATTAGCTTTTCAGAGAGATTATCAGAATGTTTTAAGTGCACTACCAAATAATATGGAAATTGATTTGAGTAAGCTTATTAGTATAAGTATAGGAGTGCCAAAAAAAACATATGATTTATTACTTACAATTAAATTATATGACGAAAATAAAAAAGAAATATTTGCTCAGTACAATAATAACGGCAGTAGTAGTTATGTCGTTTCACCATCTGCTAAAAAGGCGAAATATTTTGGCATTATGTCAAATGTCGGTGATTTTGGAGGCAATTATTTTTTGGATATTAAAACAGCTCAGATTGGTTATGTTGCATTTGAACTAGCTGATAGTTCTAACCCATTGCTGGTTAAAGATGAAAAGCTGAAAGCAATAAGAGATGCAGTAGATGCAGCGGCTGAGGCACGAGTGACGCCAGATGATGATCACATTATGACAGCAAATGATAAATATAATATAGCAAAGAAAGAACCATTTTATGCGAATGATGAAGAACTGAAAAAAGCAGGAAACGATATAACGGTTGCAGGAACAATAAAGAGTGCAAATGATGAAGCCCAAAAAGCATATGACAATCCTTCAGTTGTTAGTATCAAAAATGCAGATGGCAAAATTGGGGAGGCTGTACAAGCTGGGGCAACAGGTAATGAACTTAAAACAGCATTGGAATTACTCAAACATGCTAAAGACAAGAAAAAGGAGAATGATGCAAAAGCAAAGGCAAAGAATGATGCATTAAATACTGCAAATACAGCAGCCGATAATGCAGAAAAGAATCCTACAGAGGAGAA
>NZ_JNKH01000072.1:0-6690 GCF_000701985.1 Butyrivibrio sp. WCE2006
CATTTCAAAAGGGTTGCATACAATTTCCCCATATGGCTTAAGTATGCAGACAGTGCTTTTTCCTTTTGATACATCAATTCCAACACTAATCATTCTGAACCTCCTCCAACTGTAAATAGTAATTGCTCCAGCCACACTTATTACCATTCAGTTTAGTTGGTTACGCGGGTGTTTCTCCCTACCTGCTTAAGCGAATGCTTATAATATGGGGTTGGCTAACGGTTTTTATGACGGATGCGCTGATCCAAATAGAGCCACGTCAGACCAATTACTCCCCTTATTATAAAAAAATAAGTGCAGATGTCAGAGTTAATTACTCTCTAACAACTACACTTTTATGGTACTAAATAGAGATTCACGATTCAGTGAACCTCCATTTTCCTTCCCAGTCTGTCATCCATTCTTTATTCCCAGTTCTTCCATCTATCTCATTAAAAAAAAGAATATCTTTCAATTGTCCTGACTACAGCATAAAGGTAGCTGCTTCCAAAAAGATTCAGATGATTCAACAAATGGTACAGGTTATAGAGATCACGCCTGTCGTCATATCCCGGAACCATACCAATAAAACCAAAATACGAGTCATAGAATCTCTTGTCAAAGCCACCAAAAAGCTCTGTCATTGCAATATCTGCTTCATTACATCCAACGTATACAGCAGGATCTATCAGCATCGGCATGCCTTTCTCATCCGCCATGAAATTACCTGACCAGAGATCACCATGCAAAAGAGAAGGCATGTCCGGTTCGATCAAATATCTGTCCAGCGTATCAAGAAGTCTGTTAATCTTCCTGACCATGTCATCATCAAAATACTTTTCAGCCAATTCAAACTGCGGTCTTAGCCGGCACTCCGCAAAGAACTCTATGAAGCTGTCCTTAACGGCATTTTTCTGATAGCCCGCTCCGATGTAATTGTCCCTGTTAAAGCCATATTTTCCGGATTTTGAAAAAGCTGCTGTGTCTGCCTTATGCATCCTAGCAAGGTCTGTTCCAAGTTTTTCCCAGAAGCTTTCTACCGCTCTGACACTGTCAATATATTCCATCAGGAGAAATGAATAGCCCTCATCTGCGCCCGTTGCATAAATCCGTGGCACCCTTATGGCCCCGGTAGACCTTATGGCAGATATTCCCTCTGCTTCAGCCCTGAAGAAATCTGCCCTTTCTACGCTGTTCGCCTTTATGAAAAGAGTTTCTCCATTTGAAAGATATAAGCTATATGCTTCGTTTGCATCTCCGCCATGAACAGCCCTGCGATCCTTGACCCGGACATCTTCGCCATATATTCCGATAAGTGCTTCTTTTAACGAGCCATATTTTGGTGTATCAGAAATTGCTTCCATTCCAGCCCCAGTCTTCCGATCCGAAATAACGTATGTACATGTGATCCGGTGCTACTCCCAGGATATCCCCGTAGATTCCTGTCAACTCTTTTGTCATCTTCCCATATGTATCCGAGGAAGCATCCCCGTAAATCTTAACCTCAATAAACGCAGTAGGCTGAGAATCATCGCCTCTGAAATACATGGGAATACCACCCTCGATTGCCAGCATAAGCCAGCTCTCACTCTTTCCCGGGATTATCGATATAGCCTCTCCAAGACGCTCCTTTAACTGTGTCTCTTTTTCCTTTGTTATTGTTACGTTAGTCTTTGTTGAAATAAATGGCATATCATTTCCTCCTACTCTACTCATCTATAGTCATTGAAATCATTTTCTATATAGTCCACAGCAGCTTTCCCATCCATGAATTCCTGATATCCAGGCTTTCCGCCAGAATATGTAAGATGATATATGCGATAAACCTTATCATCCAGCACGAAAAGGACATCATCATTAGAATAGCTTCTCGCTATTGCCTTAACATTTGAGCTTGGAGCAAGAACCGCCTCCTTCTTAAGCTCATTCTCAAAAAATTCGTTTTTAAGCTCTGTTCCCCAGTTAAAGTCTTCGCCGTACTTTTCTTCCAGTTTTCTGATCTCGCTTATCACATCATACATACTTTAATTCGCTATCCTCATGCATCGTTTCAATCAAAAAACTCACCGGTCTGAATCCGTCATTGCAGGAAATCATCGCGGACTTAGGATTCTTCATCCAGCCATCATAGAAATTCTCACCACCATGGGCCAAAGTCATTACAAAAGGTGAAACCGTCTCCCAGGCGCTTTCACAGAAACCTTCCGGTTTTTCCCATCCATTACAGACAAAAGTCTGTCCAAGTTTCATGGAGCAGGCGTGTTCTATTGGATTCTCATACTCTGCCATAAGGTCCTCGTACCTGGCAATCTTCTTAACCGTGATTCTAACCTTCTTCATATTTCATACCCCTGATGGCCATTCTGAACCAACATCCAGTCCATTCTCCGTAAGCCATGCATCTTAAACTGACACAAGTTTCTTATTCCCCGCATCATCCATGAGAGTAACCGATAACTTGGGTTTCTGTTCCGGCTGTAATTCCTCACAGCCATAATCCCCATCAAATATCTGCTTTATCTTCCACATAAGCCTCAGTCCAAGCCCTCCACTTCAATTACCATTACAGTTTTCCATCCTTCTTAGCTACTTCAACGAGAGCCGCAAAATCATCATAGTACCAGTCCTTAGTCGGCTTCTCATGATCTATACTTTTGAAAAAGCAAGCAGGAATCTCCTTCCGGCTCAAGTTTTTCAAAATGCACAGACTGCAACCCTGCTCATGATTCACAGGATGATTCGGACATTTTGTATCAGTACATGTGCAAAACTCTCTTGGATTCTTCATTTGCTCTTAACCCCCTTACGCTCCTTAGCTTTTTCAATGAGTTCAGTTGCCTCATTTAAAGCCCCCTCAAGGTAATCTGCTTCCCACTCTCTGCCTTTCTTCTCTTCCTTCTTTATCGCAGCCCAGGCTTCATGAAGTTCTTCTTCGGAAGCATATTTCACACCTTCAAAAACATGTGGATGTCTCCTGACCATTTTATCCGAAATGGTCTTTGCAACATCTTCAAAAGTAAACAAGCCCTCTTCTTCCGCTATCACGGAGTGAAACATTACCTGCAACAGCAGATCCCCAAGTTCTTCCCTTAGGTTTGCCGCATCCCCTGTCTTTTCGAGAATGTTGATTCCCCCAACTACTTCAGCTGCTTCCTCTATGCACGCTGCTTTCAAGCTGGAATGTGTCTGCACCTTATCCCAGGAGCAACCGTTTTCACTTCGAAGCGTCTCTACTATACTTTTCAGCCTGCTTATCTCTGCCATTTCATTGCTTACAGCTCTCTTAGGCACCGTGAGTTTCATATACAGCCCATTACTATCCATCTGAGGATTTTCCGGAATCGTTTCACAAAGGCCCTCTGATTTCAACTTCGCTGTCACTGCAAGGCAGATGGCATCTGCTATATCATCAACATTACATCTTAAGTCTTTTGCCTTTATATAAAGATTCGGTATATCAATCCCCAGAATGTACCCCTTTATTACCTTTAGTCTTTCTTCAATACCATCAGCCTCCTTTTTACGAGTAAGTAAAACAGAGCCATTCAATCTTGCAAAATCAAGTTCCGGATGACTCTCATCTATTCTGTTCTTATACTCGGGATGCGCTGACATAAACTCATCGACTTCTCGAATCTTTGGTATGATAGCTGAAGCTTGTTTCGGCAAACTCTTTCCAAGCGTTTTGATATTTGCCTTCTTCTGCTCCTCGTAAGTTTCTTCATATACTGCTTCTCTGGAAGGTACCGGAAAGAGTGTAGCCCCTCTGGGCTTTAACTCTTTTCTTGCAATATCATCAGGCCTTAGTTGCTTCGCGGAATCACGAAGGCCAATGACCATATCTATAAGAAATACACTGTAATCCGGATAGGCATCCAGGATTTCTCCTATCGAAGAAAATCTTTCTATTCTGAGATCACTACCAAGGATAGCAACGATCCATCCTCCATTACAGCCATCTGCACCTAAGAAAAAATTACTGTTGGAACTTTTCATTATCTCTACGATTCCTTTATTTAGCCAAACTGTTTGCAATAACAACATTTATTGGTTCAATCTCAATCTTCTCCCAGACCTCTTCAACAACATAAGGTTCGTTAGCAATATAATCATCAAGCTCCTTCCGGCTCTCGAAGTCCATGATAAGGGCAGATCCTTTCATCTTTCCATTATCATCCAGCAGCCCACCGGCACTGATGATATGCTCGCTCAGCTTTTTCATTCCTTCCAGATGACGAGGACGTACCTCCATACGCTTATCAAGTTTTCCTTCGCCATCATATGCTCTTATAAGAAATTGCATGATTGTCTCCTCCTTTTCCCCATTTATCTACGTCTGTCAAAATCTCGTTCCACATTTCGGACAAAAATCAAAATCCTCAGTTGTCTCATATCCGCACTGCCTGCATCTCTTATAGCCAGTAGTAAATCCTCTTCCACCGCTTACCTGAGTCAGATGGCTTGGCAAAATCTCTACTTCCTCGCCCCTGGCGATCATCTTACCAATCTCCGGATCAAGCTCATAAACAGTTCCGCAGCAGCTCGTCTGCACATAGTAATGTCTGTTCCACTTTAAAGTCGGTATAAAGAAAAGAGACAGTACTGTATATGTCATGAACACATTGAATCGTCCATATTTCCCGCAGATGGAACAGGTGATCAGCTGATTAAAATTAAAATCTTTCCTGCCATCTGTGATTCCCATGATAAAAAACATCTACTTTGTCACTCCGTTCTTAATAAACTCATCCTCATGCTAACAATTCCGTCTTTTTCCCCAACCTCTTCAAAACCCATACGCTTATACAGCTCATATCCAACCTTCATCACTTCAGGCTTGGTTGTGAACGTAACTTCTTTAAAGCCAAGCTCTTGCCTGATCCACTGCACAATATATTCCACCCCTGACATTTTCACGACCATATTTTTTCATCAGTTCTATAGTCTTCATTATTATCTTCAAATTTTCCGTTCCATATACTATCTCAATCATGCTCAATTTCTAGTAAATCAAGAAGCTTTACAAATGTATCCTGTCCATCAAGACAAGTATCTATGAGCCATCCTTTTTCATTTCTCCATTCCTTGAGCCCTCTGTAGTAATAATTCTTCTTGGAATCCTCAATGATGAATGGCACAATATTGTGTCTGAGGCATTCCTTTAATGCTACAAGCCTTCCTACCCTTCCGTTTCCGTCCTGGAATGGATGAATATATTCAAACTCAGCATGAAGTGCTATTATATCTTCTACTGTTACAATCTTTTTTAAATTATACTCTTTAAGAAGTGCCTCCATATGCTTATGCACTTCAGATGGTTTCGAAGTCTCTCTGCCACCTACGACATTTGCACGTTTTTTATAATCTCCAACCGCAAACCATGACAAAGTTGAATCCTTTGTATCATGCTTTATTATGTAGTGAAGCCTTTTGATTATATCCTCTGAAAGTTCTTCCTCTGCTATATCTATTACATAATCAATTGCGCGGAAGTGATGCACTGTTTCAAGAATATCATCAACAGGAACGCCATCGCCTATATCAACTGTATCAGTTTCGAAGATATGCCTTGTCTGATCTTCTGAAAGCTTACTTCCTTCGATATGATTGGAATTATATGTCATTCTTACCTGTAGCTCATGATAGAGCCCTCCAGGAAGCTTTATATCTTTTTCCTCACGAAGCAACTGCAAGATCTTATTATCTGAAACACTTTTCATTAAAAAGTCAGGATCTTTTCCGAGATATGCTGCTATCTTTTTTATGCTTCTTGGCGACAACTTCTCACCCTTTGCAATTTTAGCCACAGTCCTTGTAGACAGACCAAGCTCAGTTGAAAGCTCAGTCTTACCAATTCCTCTTTCCTTTAGTGCATTTTCCAAACCTTCATATGAGATCATATTGTACTTCCCTCCATAATCTTTACTTATTTTACCTTTTGACCCCTGAAAAGTAAAGATTATGAAAGACTTTTGTATAAAAAGTAAAGCTAAGAAAATAGCCAGTCCTGCAGTTTTACAGAATTGGCTATAAGTACATTCTATTCCGGTATAATGCTCATTCCAACAAACTGGAATTGTTAGCACTCTGTCTTATTGCACCGGAGGCATAAAGCATAAAATGCAATCGCCAGAAACTGTGATACCACAGACACAGTGACAAGATACACAGGATTCAAATCATACAGGGCACCGAGAAGCCAACTGCCCAGAAACCACGCAATACCAAATCCTGTCTCAAATATTCCGAAACCGGTGCTTCGCATGGAACGCGGGACGATTCCGCTGACAGCTGCTTTCATAATACTTTCCTGCGCACCCATTCCAATCCCCCACAGAATTATCCCAGCCCCGATCAACCAGGCATTTCCAGTCATAAAAACAAAACATGAGAAGAATGTGCTGCATAGTGTGGAAATGATCAGAGCCTTCAGCCCGACCTTATCATAAAGCCAGCCAAAGAATAGTGCAGCAAAGGCATCCACAGCCATTGCCCCAGCATATAGCAGGCTGAGCATGGATTCATTAAATGCTCCGGTATTAGCCGAATGAAGTGTGATCAGGGTGAAGTCTGCAAAGCCAAAAGCAAAAAAGCAGATGGCCGCCATGAACAGAACAAATGACTTCCTGAATTCAAAGCTTGCCGGTTTATCTTCCTGCTTTTCAAAGATCTCCGGATCAGGGTATCTTATCTTTGCTGTCAAAACAAGAG
>NZ_JNKH01000073.1:0-6118 GCF_000701985.1 Butyrivibrio sp. WCE2006
CTGCTGCATCAATCTTAGCACTTATATCTGCAAGATCTTCTTCAGTTGCGCCAGCTGCCTCAGCAGCTGCTACAGCATCTTTAGCTGCTTTGATATTATCTTCTGTAGGTTCTGCTACTGCTTTGTCTGCTGCTGCATCTGCTGCTGTGATTGCATCATTCTTAGCCTTAGCTGCTTCTGCCTGAGCAATCTTATCTGTAGCTGCCTTGAGTTCGTCTGCTGTTGCGCCAAGAGCCTTGGCTGCATCTACAGCATCCTTTGCTGCCTTGATGTTAGCTTCTGTAGGTTCTGTTACAGCCTTAGCTGCTGCATCTTCAGCTGCTGCGATTGCAGCTTCTTTCTCAATTGCACCCTTTTCTTTTACTTCGATTTCAACTTCACCATATGCTGTATTAACGGTTGCTCTAAGAGTAACTTTGCCTACACCAACTGCTGTAAGTTTATGGTTTGGATAGTCTTTCTTAAAAATCTTATCGCTATCATCGCCTTTTATAGACCATACGATATCGGCAGATGGAATATCTGATTTTCCGTTATTTACCTTAACCTTAGAAAGATCAATCACATCGTCCACTTCTACAGTTGAGTTTTCCAGAACAACATTCAGCTTTCCTGAAACGAGGACTTCATAAACTTTACCATCAGCTATTGCTTTCGTAACTTGCGGTGCATTAAATGTATTAATGGCTCCATCATTTGCGTATACTGATGTCTTTGTAAGATTACCACTTTCCTGGTAAGACTTTACATAAATAATAGCTTTTGCGGTATCTGCTTTTGCAGCAGTTACAACATTTGTATCAGGATCAAGAACAAGTGCTGTTTCACTATAACCTCCAAATCCAGCAGTACCTTTACTTGTAAGAACACCCCATTCAACATTTGTTACAGGTTTATTATCATAAGAAACAGCTATATCATCAAGATCAAATGTTTCACCAACAAATAATTCTTCAGGCATTTCTGCGTCAATAGTAACGTTATCTACTGCAATAGTAAATTCTTTTTCACCTTCATAATAAGTTGTTACTCCATTTACATCTTTATGACCAATTACTGTAACAATAATAGTATCTTCAACATCTCCATCAGCTGGATTATCAATTAGAGCTGCTGTAGGTGATGTAACAGATTTAGCCGGTCCTGTAAATGCAAAGTTACCTGCGCTACCAGCTGACTTTTTCAGCGTCCACGAATATGCATCGATTGCATCAAGGGTAACATCTGACTTAATTCCAAACGTAAGTGTTCCATTTGGTGTACCTCCTCCAGCCGTTGCATCATTATGTTTAATTGTAAGCTTGTCACCTACAGTAACTGTACCTTTTTCAAGACTTCCATTACCATCAGCAGTGGCAGTTACATCAAATACAAATGTTGTAGGAGCTACATTAGTCACATCAACAACTTTTTTGAACTGATACTTCTTTGGCGCTGCTGTGTTTAAGTATCCACTAACAGTTAAAGTAGCAAGTTTCTGCGATGTTTTTAATGCTTTTCCAGCATCAGTCAGCTCAAAACCAACAGCATTATTATTTCCAGCATTCTTCTTTTTTGTTGTGTCTCCTGCTGTAATCTTTACATATGTATCATCTGACAGCTCATATGTTACATTCTCATAAGAAGTTGCTGTTAACGCAGTTCCATTCTGTTTAGGTGAAGCAACAGTCACTCCTGTTATTGCCCCAGATGTCAAGGCTTTGTTTAAGACAACGTCTTTTGAAAGCTCAACATCTGCATTTGTTACTACGGTTCCTGTTAATGTCAAAGTCTGTGCCGCATATGTTACAGCAGCTGATGTGCCATCATCTTCCACAAAATTAGCAGTCATCTTTGTAGCTATTGTCAGTGCTCCAGCACTTTCGTCGCTTACAGTAATTTTTATACCATCGCAATCTTCATCATAATAAGCTGTTGTACTTGCAGCTACTGGATTACCATATATATCGTTATCTCCAGTATTAGCTTTGGACTTATATCCTTCAACTGTATAGTTTGCAGCACCCGCACCAGATACATAATACGTAAATACTACATCAGTAAGATGCGCATCCGATAATCCATTAATATCATAGGAAGGATTACTGCCAGTCTTATTCGCTTTAGCAACACTAACTGTCACAGACTCGCCCGTTTTAGATGCGTTCCAATCATGCGTAAATGTAGCATTTGAAGAACCCGCTGTTGCAGTAAGCACTTCACCATTTACCGCAAATGCTAAATCATCAGATACTGTCCTTGCAGCTAATGCTACAATCCCAGTAAACGGAGCTGCAACCACGCTCAAGTTACTTACAGCCAAAGCACCGGCCAGTGCCCATGACCATATTCGTTTGTTTTTCTTCATAGAGTTTTCCCCTTTCATATGAAATGTGTTTGTCCTTTGTCGCGACAAAGTCAGGAGTTTTACCCCTGAGAGAATTGGCGATTTTTCGTTAATAATTTCAGAGCAAGAATCGTTAATTCTCTCAGAAATAAAAGTCGCTGAATCTGCCGTAACTTTTATATTGAAAGTCAGTGTTTTACTGGCTTTTCAATTCGTATACTTCAAATAGATATTTAGTGGACTTTTTAAACAGAAATTGAGTTGTTTAGGAAGAACAATTGACTATGCGCGATGTATTTTGAAGAGATGACAAATTCAAACTTCATCACGTTTTAAGGGGGTGCTTATTTAGCAAGCGGATATGAACTAAAAAAGTGTATGTCAACCGGAACTCACTGTTTACTGAGCAGATCTAACCTATATGTTCATGAACTAATTGTTCAGCAATATGTTTGAAACCTGAGTATCATCATATATAATGATATTTGTAAAGGGGTGAGTGTTTGATAGAAAAAATACAGATAAAGGAGACATTTTCTGTGAATAGAAAACTTCCCGTTGGAATACAGAGTTTTGAAAAGATGCGTACAGATGACTTTCTGTATGTTGATAAAACAGAATATATATATGAGTTGGTTCATAATAATGTGCCCTATTTTTTCAGCAGACCAAGACGTTTTGGTAAGAGTTTGCTCTTATCAACTTTAAAAGCTTATTTTGAGGGAAAAAAGGAATTGTTTTCAGGTCTGGCGATAGAAAAGCTGGAGGAAAAATCTGTTAATTCATGGAACAGGTACCCTGTATTTTATTTTGATTTTAATGGTACAAGTTATCAATCAGAGAATGCGTTAGAGGATATCCTTGATGAATTGTTAAGTCGTTGGGAAGATACCTATGATATTCCTTCCAAAGAGGGCTTGGGTTTAGGAGCCAGATTTCGAAATCTGTTAATTGCTGCAAAAGCACAGACAGGTCTTAAGAGTGTTGTTTTGGTGGATGAGTATGATAAACCACTTTTGGATGTGATTGATAATAAAGCTTTGCAGGTTCATAACAAGGAAGTATTTAAGGGATTTTTCAGTACTTTAAAGAGTTTTGATGAATATTTACAGTTTATTTTTATCACAGGAGTTTCGAAGTTTCATAAGGTCAGTATATTTAGTGACCTTAATCAGTTGACTGATATCTCATTGGATGAGAGCTATGCATCACTATGTGGAATTACAGAAAATGAATTGAGTGTTTATTTTGACGAAGAGATTGAACTGCTTTCTGTAAAGCATGGTATTTCGGTTTTAGAGTGCAAAAATGAGTTAAAAAAGCAATATGATGGATATAAATTCCATCATAATGGGGCTGGGGTATATAATCCGTATAGTGTTTTGAAGGCTTTCTTTTCAATGGAATTTGGTGCTTACTGGTTTGAGACAGGGACACCGTCGTTTTTGATCAGTAAGGTCAGGTCTTCGTCATTTGATTTAAGAAAGCTCACTAATCACACAATATATGCCAGTGATTCAATGTTAAAGGATTATACAGGGGACAGTCTGGATTTAGTTCCTCTTTTGTATCAGTCCGGATATCTGACAATAACAGATTATGATCCTGTTAAGCGGAGGTATACATTGGGCTTTCCAAATGAGGAAGTAAAGTATGGTTTCCTTGAGAGTTTGATGCCATCGTATGTTCCAAAGGCTACGGCAGGAAATGGGCTGGACATATTTACATTGGATGATTATGTTGAAAATGGTGATGTTGATAGTGTGAGAGAAGGCCGGGTAAAAGAAGCCCATCTTTAACATCTAAAAAGCCGAAACTCCAGAGTACATCTGGGATTTCGGCTCTATTATTATCTCATGTAAAGCGTAATGCTGCGTAGGTACTATTTTACCTTAAGCTGATAGTTGTATATTTTTGACCCATAATAGGAATTCGCAGTCCACAGGATAGTATTTCCAACGCATACCGGAGTCTCGCAGCTGTTAAGCTTGGCGGAGGAAGAGAATCTTGTAATCTTTTTCACGGTTGCTCCTGTCTGGTCTATGATTGTGTAATAAACACCCTGATAGCTTCCCTGATATTTTTCAAAAAGGATAACAAAACGTCCCTTGTGGTCAGCAACTACCTGTGGATTGGCAACAGTGTATTTGCCGTTTGTAAGCCACCTGATTCCATAATCTGTTACATCTTCAGTTCCGTTAAGGCCGGATGACCCTGATCGTGTTGAGGGTAAAACGTATGCATCAGGGTATTTCAGATTTTTTGTCGGATCGAATATTTGTATAAAAAGTGATTCCTTTTGGTTTTTTGCTTTTTTATTGAGCGCTTTTGCTGATGTGCCGACTAAAGCAACGTGGTTAATGTCTGAAACAGCGATGCCGCCCATGTGAGCAAAATTATTATTTACTATGAACATATTTGAAGAAGCATTCTTCTGGAGCCAGAAATGGAATATGTCAAAGGAGTTAACCCTGGTTTCACCTGTATTTCTTTTATAAATGGATGCGTCTTCTTTTGTCTGATAGGAGGAGCCATCGACAGGAATATCGGAATCATAATAATACCAGGTGCTTCTTTCCTTCTTTTCAGATACCGGTTCAGCAGAATCCTCTGTGGGAGTTGTGAAAGCTATGGAAAAAGCTCTGTTATACGCATCACCTTCGCTGGCAAGTATGAATCCGTCACGGTAAGGAATCGCGCGCTGGGCAAAGGAATGGGAGTTGTAGTATTTGTTCAGCTGTTGTTTCTGCATGGTAATGCGATTGATAATAAGTGCAGTATTACTCTGATGTCCGCTGTACATATGCCTTGCATAGTTTACGGCAACGAAATTACCATTAATAGCAATATCGCAGTTTCCTGCAGCAAAGGGCTCTTTTGTATTAAAGTCATTTGTGTAATACTCCGGTACACCAAAACTGCCGTTATCGCCAACTGTTGTTATAAGAGATCCTGTTTTCGAGTACTTGGATATAAAGACAGTTTCAGCTTTTTTATTAGAAGTTTTATTGTTTCTTCCGGATACTACATAATAGTTCCCGTCCTGGTCACATGAAACTGCACCAAAAATCGGATAGGGCATTTTCAGCTTAAGTTTCTTTTTCACTTTACCCTTTACTGTTGTGAAAATTGTTACCTTTTTGCCACTACTGGAAGCAAAGCAGTAATTTCCATTTTCATCCTTAAACTGTGAAACGTTGGAAACTCCTTCCCAGTTTGAGTAGTAGCCTTTCGGATAGATTGTGCCTGACATTTTGGTATCGGTTTCCTTGGCGTAGGTGCTGATTGGAAAAGCTGCTAAGGCTATGAAAATGACGCATAGAGCTGTGATTGTACTTTTTATAAATGATTTCATAATCTTATTTCTATTTTCCATTCCATATACGGTAAATTGTGGGAATTCTTTTTCTTTTTCCATATCATTTTCCTCCTTACTATGACAGAACTCACATTATTAGCACCATATTACTATATTACTATAAAGCGTTAGTAAGCGCTTTTTGTACCCCCGTTCATAACCAACCAGACCACCGGAGTGGCTTTAAAAAATAAAGCCTTCCCGGTGGCCTTTTGAAATTTCGAGAAAGTTTGATCTCATGTAGGCAGGAATCCTACTGACCTAGATCTTCCTTCCTGGTCTTATGTCTACACCTTGTCTGCATCTTTTCAGTCCATGGCATATACTCGGCTGCCCGTGCAGGCTCATCTTTGAAGTCTCGGGCATGTTCCAAAAGCTCTGTCAGGTAAAGTTCAGGATCAAGGCTATTTGCAGCTGCAGTATCAATAAGAGAC
>NZ_JNKH01000074.1:0-5649 GCF_000701985.1 Butyrivibrio sp. WCE2006
AGACTGCTTTGTCAGTTCACAAGCAACAACTTCCTGCTTTGCACCTGACAGATCGATCACTATCTGAGAATTGTCGCCGGTGCCTGAACCGGGTGTGTTACCATTACCACCAATATTATCATTTGAAGTCACTTTTGAAAGATCTTCTTCTGTGATTTCATTAATAACTGCCGTGCCGGACTCTATCGCTGCACCAACATCTACTGCATTGTTGTTCTCCACTGGAATTGTATATTCCTCAGTATCTGTTGTTGGCTTAGGTTTTACAGGCGGAGTATATGGATTAGAAATTGTGACCTTAATGCATGCGGCAGCACTATCTGAAAATCCGGCAGCTCCAACAGCTTTATACCAAACGAAATAGGTTTTCGCTTCATTACCTGTGGGGATGGATGTGCTCCAGCCACTTGTCGGCTCCGTTTTATCGTCTGTTCCGAGTGCGTACTGCATGGTTCCGTTTTCCGCCGTGCCTGCGGTCACAAGCTCCTGCGCGGTGCCGGTGTATGTCAGCGTCTTGGCGTTCGGAGTGGTTTTTACGGTTGAAGCCGATTTTGTGTAAGGAAACAGTAATTTTTTGTAAGAAGACAGACTAGCACCGCTAGTATTTATAGCTATTTCTGTTCCATCACCGGTTCCATCGACTGTAATCCAGCCCATACCTGCTACGCTGTTCTTGACCGTACCACTTGATGCACTTGTGGTTCCCGTTACTGTTAAAGAAGTAATTTCGGAACCTATTTGTATATTCCCGGAACTACCCACATATAAACCATAGGCTTTACTACTACTGCTTATTCCAGTCGCCGTAACTGTTCCTCCGGTAATGCTAATGCCATTACTACTACCATCATATATTGCCGAACCGGTATCACTAGTGGAGTTTGTTGCCTGCGCAGTAACTGTACCTCCGGTAATTTTGACACCATACATAGTCTGAATTCCATAATTGGCTCCCATTGCCTCTACATTTCCACCATTAATGGTAATTCCACCCTTTGCATTAATCCCAGTCGAACTGGTTCCACTTGCTTCGATTGTTCCGCTATCGATTTGTACGCCCCCATTTCTCATATAGATTCCAGATGATGCTCCACGAGTAGTGAGAGTACCATCACCCGAGAAATTTAATTTTCCATAGTAGTAATAACCGCCACACATTCCAATACCGATATCATCCCCGGAGATAATGTTAGCCCCTCTTACTACAATATTGAGGGCATTACTGTTATTTTTATCTTCATAATAGATTCCCGCCTTCCCCCAGCCGTCTTGGAATTGATACCCACTTGTAATATTCGCATTGTTCAATATAAGGGTGTTGGTAGTCACATCATAGCTTGCTGTCGGAGTAGATACTTCTGTTATATTAGATGCATTCGCGCTCGTAACCTGCACTCCGCCTACCCAAAGAGGGTATTCGGTGACAACCGGTGCAACATATTCCGCTATCGTCAACTCCTGATTGGCGGATGCGTTTTCCGTATCGGTTTCTTTCAAACGAACAAAATAGGTACCATTAATGAGACCTGTGATGTCACTTCCAGTCCCAACCTTCCAATTCTCATCATCCCACTTCTTATACTCCATTGCCGTAGTGACACCGATAAGTTTTCCGTCATTATTGTCTGCCGTGGTGCAGTCTACCGCTGCAGCTGTAGCAGGAGCAGCCGGTGTCGTCTTTGCCGTGGGCGCGGTCAGCGTGATCGCTGCATTTGCGGTGGGCGTTCCTGAAACAGTGATCTGTGTGTAGCTGTTACGTGTCACAGAGATTCCGTTGACAGTGGCAACGCTATAATTTTCCGGGAAATAATAGCCGTCATCAGCTGTATAGACTACTTCATCCATTGCCCCGGACAAACCGGTCTGGGTTGCCGCGCCCGTATTCGAGCCTATGGTCATGTTGCTGCTCGGCGTGATGGTCACGCTGTAGGTATCGGCAGTTGTAGGCTCATTCACCGTCACATCACAGCTCGCGCTCTTGTTGCTATCGGCATTACTCTCTACCTTGACAGTAGCCTTGCCCACCGACATACCCTTGGCGTAGACGGTCAGGGTTTCGACGGCGTCCGTGCCGACCTCAGTTTTGCAATCAACATCAGAATACAACTTCACAGCACCAGAGTTCGTTCCGACGACGCTCCATTTCACCTTCTTTTCTGATGCGTCCTCGGGCTGGACGGTAGCCGTAAAGGAAACCTTCCCATCCACATTGATGGTCTGCGCAGTGGACGGATTCAGTGTCACGCCCGTAACGGCGACGACTTCATGAACGGCAAACGTTACTTCTGTTGAATACTGTTCTACGTTGACCGCTGTCACAGATATGCCGTCGGAAGTGCCAGTTACTGGCCAATAGCATTGTAAATCACCATTTGTAGGATTTGTAATTCTTGCGCCCAAATAATAATCACTGCCGCTTACGTTGCCCTTTAAGAGGTAGTAAGCACCAGTAGCTGATTCAGTAACTACCATATCATAATGAGTCTCACCACTTGAACTACTGACATCAGCTCTTACCAATGTATATGGAGAATTTGGATTGAGCCAGCCACCCGTGCCAGTATTATACTCGGTAGTCGAATTGATGGTATCGCCCACATGAAGTACATCTCCCTGTTTCAGAGATGTATATTCTGTCGCTGTCGCATACGCTGTCAGACTCATCCCCGGCATCAGTCCCAGCACCAGCACAAGGCTGAGCAGGACGCCCAAAAGTCGTTTCTTCTTTTTCATAAGCAATCTGTCTCCTTTTATATTCACGGCTGTTATGGCCGCCGCTGACCATGTTGAACACAATAAAACCGCCGAACCTGACAGGGTATAATAACCCCGTCAAGTCCGACGGTTATCCATCACGAATGTTGTATTCAGTTTCAAGCGCCTCGCAGGACGCAAAATACATTAAAGGGCACAGGCGAGCGCAGTTAGCCTCTGCTCTGCTCTGCTCTGTGGAGTGTAGGTCTATTCCGCATGACTGTCAAGTCTCGTTGTCTCAATACTCTTCCTCATTTTTGAATGTTGATGTACCGTATATCTTGATTATATAGATTTATCTCTAAAATGAGTGTTAAAAAGCATAAAGAAACTATTAAGCAACGCTTGCAATTTACTTCCTGATATGATATTTTCTTAAAGCATCATTTCTGATGCACCGATTGATATTCATTCTTTCGGATTTTCACTTAATTCATAAAACGCGTTTATGAAACCTGGAAAACTACTTTGTTTTACTACAAAAGCTATTTCGTCTGCGGCATTGGTCGTAGCACATACATTTTGGAGGGAGTTATTTAATGTCAAATAAAAAAATTTCATACAAGGATGCCACCGGCGTGATTGAATTTACTCTGAAAAGTGACATCATGTTTCACTATGTAATGCAGAAATCTAAGGCTGCACTTCTTGGGCTTGTCTGTTCGCTGAAAGGCTTATCGCCTTCTGAAGTAAGGGATATAATCGTCGTTAATCCAATAGAGTTAAACAACATGACCAAAGAAACCGTAATGGACTTAAAGCTGATCCTAAACAATAATGAAATTCTCAACATAGAGCTTCAGGTTTATACCGATAAGTACTGGATACAACGATCAATCTTATACCTATGCAGAGCATATGACAGCATCGGAGAAGGCGACGACTACTCCAAGTTAAAAGCAACAACCCACATCTGTATTACCGATCAGGATCTTATTCCCGGCGAGCCGGAATTCTACTCAGAGTATCTTTTGCTCAATACAAATAATCATACCCCATACACTAAAAAATTCGGAATAAAAGTGTTATCATTAAATCAAACACATATAGCTACCGAAGATGATGTTAGTAATAATCTTGTATATTGGGCTTCGATATTCAAAGCAACTACATGGGAAGAATTTAAAGCTCTTGCTGCCGGAAACCCGGCCATGGAGGAGGTGGGCGATTTGATCCTTGAACTTAATACTGACAACCAGACAAAAGAACTACTTGAAGGGCAACGCAGATACAGAGAGATGATGGCTTCACAGTATACTGCAGGCTATACTGACGCTGAGGATAATTATAAGAGCATAATTGCTGATAAAGATGCCACTATCGCTAATATGGGTGTCACTATCGCTGATAAAGATGCAGAAATTGCCGAGTTAAAAAAGGCTCTGAATGATATAAAGAGGCAATCAAAATAACCTGCTTTTTTATATTCAGGCTACTTATAAGCACTGATGATCCCTATGCGGCGCAAATAAAGCGCTGTCATAGTGATTATTCTATTGCTTATGCCGTCCTATTAATATGTCCCTAAGTCAAAACAGCATAAAAGTCCTCCCGCCACTAATTCGAAATAATGACAGGAGGAAGCGGTTAAAAGTGCTGTAGCTGAATGTATAACCGAAGGTATCCTGGCTGACTTCCTATCTAAAAACCGAGCGGAGGTGATTCGTGTGAGCGTATTGGAATACAATGAAGAACTTCATTTGAAAAATGTGTATCAGGATGGATATGATGACTGCGCTGCTCAGAAGGATGCTATTATTCTTGAAAAGGATGCTATTATAGCTGAAAAAGATAATGCTTTAGCAAAAAAGGACCTGGCTTTAGCTGAGTTGAATGACAGAATATCAAAACTTGAAGCTCTATTGGCTGATCTTACCAGTAAAGATAATTAAGCATCTATCATATAAAAATGTTGGGGGCTGTCAATCTAATGCGACAGCCCCATTATTTTTTTGAGACTTATTTCACTGTAACTTTAGCTTTCTTTGCATAGCCATTCTTGGCGTAAACATATACATAGCAGGTGCCTTTTCCTTTGGCTGTAATCTTGCCTTTGCTGCTCACGGTTGCAACATTCTTATCTGTTGAAGCATATCTGAAGGTCGGTGCATGTGCATCACTAAGCATGCGTTTCTTAGGATCCACTAGCTTGCAGCTTGCCTTAAGAGTTGCGGTGCCTCCCTCCTTGAGAGAAAACTTCTTCTTACTAAGGCTTATACTCTTCACATTGGAGAACTTGGTGTTCTTAGCACCTACGATATGTGCCGTTATACTCTTTGCTGTCTTTATGTAAGCGGTTCCTGATGCCTTGTAAGCAACAACATAAACTTTATAATTCTTTGTCAGGTCAATCTTTTTTCCATTTAGCTTCTTGATAGTAACAGAGTCCTTGGAACCGGATACTGTCTTTACAGGGTTCTTAAATTTTGTTCCACAGTAAGTTGCATATACCTCGTACCTGCCTGCACCTTTTACTTTTCCCCATGCTACTTTTATAGTCGTTCCTGACTGGGATACTTTAAGTCCTCCATTAAGAGCCAGGGTATCTTCTTCCTCTGTATTGGATGGCTGCGTTTCCTCATTTGCCGTATTTCCATCCTTCATGGCATTATCAGGCGGACTACTGTTATCATTCCCATTATTTGAAGTATCTTCTGCCGGCTTTTCATCCTTCGTGGAATTTTCTGGTGAACTGCTGTTACCATTTCCATTATTTGATGCATCTTCTGCCGTTGTTCCATTTCCGGAAGAATTACTATTTTCCGGATTACTATTTTCAGGATTACTATTTTCAGGATTATCTCCTGTTTTATCCTCTTCCTGCTTAACGTTATCAGCTTCTTCAGTAGCATTTTTCAAAGTTTCATCATACACAATAGCATAGTCTGAAAAATG
>NZ_JNKH01000075.1:0-5153 GCF_000701985.1 Butyrivibrio sp. WCE2006
GAGAAAGGTCATCTATGATTGATATATGAGATGACGTTGAATTGAAGAGGAGTACAAATGAGCTATGATATTTATTTAAAAGAAAAGTCAACAGGTGAAACCATAGATCTGCCGGTAAAGCATGTTATGGCAGGTGGGACTTGTTGCGCTGAATATGATGAAGCAACAGGTGAATTTTCAGTTAAGCCAATAACTGAGGCATGGCTGAATATTACTTATAATTATAGCCGTTATTATTCTGAAGCAGCGGAAGGTGATGATAGATTTTATGGAGAAGATGACGAAGGACAATATAAAAATCAGGGAATTAGAGGAATCTATGGTAAAACTGGTGCAGAATCGATTCCAATGTTAAAGGATATGGCTGAAAGAATACAGAGGAAGGTAGAAACTGAATCTATTTTGGCTAAGGACTACTGGACTCCAACTGCAGCAAATGCGGTTAAACCTTTGTATCAGTTGATTGCTTTTGCGGAGCTAAGGCCAGATGGAGTATGGGATGGAGATTAAGTATGAAGTTGAGTGTGGAGAATGTTTTTGAATGTATTCCAGCTATTTATTCCGGTAATTTACAAGAAGATAATGAAGAAAACTATAGGCTATACCGGAAATTAGTAAAGGAGAGCGAGAATACCGGTCTTTGTCCAGTTCTTATCAAAAAGGATCATGAATTCGATTACCTTGAAAGGTTGAGCGATCATCGTATTGAAAGTAAGGAGGACTATAAAAAAGATATAGATTGGAGGTTGTATAGAGCTAATCATTGCTGCTTTGATGTATGGCTTGGGCGCATGCTTTATGACTATAAACTTGATTGGTGTGCGACCAAAGAGGATGTAGAAGTTTGCCTAAAGGAATTAGAACCTCCGCTTTCGAATGAATACAAATGCTTGTATCAGAATGCTGAAGAAAAAGAAGTATTTGGAATATTTGATGAAGACGAAGTGAATTCAAAATACGGGCAAGAAAGGCTTTGCTTTGACAATTATGTATTTGCGCTTCTTCCAATCACGAATCCATGGGAAGCGCTAGCGTGGTTTCCTATGGGAGGATTTAATTGGTGCCCCTCCGCATACTGCCAAATAGCTCTTGCTAAGGAATTATATGAAAAGTATGAGGCTAGGATTATGTATATAGGAGTTGATAGGCTTATATATTACCTTGAAAAACCGCTTATGGATAAAGTAGATATTGAGTCTGCTGCTAGAACACTGATTATCGCTGACGGAGATATTTATTGTGATTATGAAGAAGCAGCAAAGAACATTTTAGGTAGCCATACTTGGACACTATGGTGGGATTAAATTAGCGAATGAGAAATGGTTAAAAAGTAATTATGCAATATGACATTTCGATAGAGTTGTCAGAAGATGTGAGGAATTGGGAATGGGAACGTATCTTGTTGATCTTGAAAATTTCATGTTAATAAAGCTGATAAAGTTGGCGCTTCTCCAAAGAATCCATCTCCAACGCCTGATTATGTTTACGGCGAGTTTTATAAGATTATTAAAGATTGCACAGGTGCTGACGCAATTGAGGAGATGGTTAATCTGACAATAGATGGTATTTCAGAATGCCCAGGGAAGGCGGATTTTTACAAATATTGTTTGCGAGTACTGGGAGAGAAAAATGGGCACGAGTATTATACTCACCTGAAAAAAAGCTATCCGAAGATGAAGGCTATTATAGAACTGGCAGCATAAGAGAAACACGACTATTAGAGGAATTATTTAATGAGAAAGACGAATTTGCTAATACTACTGGATTTTGAAACATGGTTATTCAAAATTTTTCCACAGTGGATATTAATTTTGATACTTTTTCTTATGGCCTTGCCTACATTTGTGGAGGAGTATGATGCGTTAGTGTTATGCAATGCTACTACAGATGGAAAAGCAACTTCGAATAATGCCTATACTTACGTTGTTGAAGGAAAGGAATATACAGGATATGTTCAGCCTTTAATGACAATTCGCTCTGGAAAAACAACATTAGTAAAATACATTAAGAATAAACCTGAAGTGAGTGTCTGGAGAGCTGCAGGGTATAGAATCTTTAATTTGGTCATGGGTATGTTTTGCTTTTTGGGAGGAGTGTTTGGCATTTTCTTAATTCACTCTATTGAGGCGGATGAGGTAAAGGCGGCCAGAAAACGAATTAGAAAGCAAAACAAGAAAAGACAGGAATTAGAAAGGAATAGTTTATGACTAGTGAAGTTAAGGACTTTAAGGAAGAAATGGATAAGGCCTTAGATTTGGCAAGATGGCAGGGAGAAATATCTGGCAAAGTCGAGGGGGCAATGAATGTACTGTTTGCGCTTGATATCGATATGGAAAAAAGAATAGAACTGCTGCAGGATGCAGTTGGCTTGAGTCATATTACTGCTTCTGAGTTCATAGAGCCCAGACAAATTGAAGAGAATATCTATAAGAATGAAAAGCTATCTTATGATAAGAAGGAATCATTATATAAGCTTATGACCAATAAAGCTATGAATGATGAAAAGAAGCTGGAGCATCCCCTTGAAATGTTTGAGTTTCTATCAACAATGGCTGATGATTGCATTTTAGATGAATGTAAGCAACAGGTAAAAAAGTGGGTTAAGAGCAGGGAAGATGTTTCTATGCGTAAGATAAAGGACTGGCTCATAAATAAATATAAATTACTATGAAAAATGAGGGGAAACAGGAATGTTAGCGTTGGTAATTGCTGTGATTATAGGCGGGATTCTAGGGATTATTTCGGCGATGGAAGAGTTGGGCTTCTTTGGAAAAAGAGTAGAGAAAAAAGAGAAAAAAGACAAAAGGATAGATATCCATGGACCGTGAAGCTCAGAATTAAGGGTTTACTTTTAGAGGCGGGATGTTGTTGTAATTAGAAGAGGTTTTGCTATGGGGATGTTTGATACCTTCTGGGGAACATATACGTGCCCCTGCTGTAATAGGGAAGTAAAATTTGAAGAGCAGACAAAGGAATATGAGAATGTTCTGGCAGATTTCTTGCTGGGAGATTATATAGATAAGGGGAATAGAAATTATTTTTATGATTTTATCTATGAATGTCCTTATTGCGATATGTCATCTGAACTTAGTATAGCTGTGAGAAATGGACAGTATGTTGGTGTTTATTATACTGAGGAAGCCAAGAAAATAGATATTATGAAGCTGAGAAATATTGAGGACGGATATCAACGTAATCGGGACTATGACAAATTGTGCATTGAGAAGCTTGGTAAAGATGATGCAGGATACATCGAAGGCGAACTAGTAGGGAAGAATGTTGGAGATACGCTGACCATACTTAGGACTGATTGGAAGGTTTTGGACGTTTTCAAGGAAGAATTAAGTGATGAATTTAATGATGAAGAGAAACGCACTTGGAAGATGTTTTTTTATCGCCCCAGTTTTATATATAGGGTGAAAGCGGATGGGGTGTATAGAATAATAGCAGAAAGAAAACATCATTTTGGTAGCTCCCATTATTTTTATGTATATGAAGATGATTTTGATCAGTTAAATCTGAAAGAATATTATGATGAGAAAAATATTCACAGATATAAAATTCAGGATGGATGCACGCTTGTGGCTGTTAATGTAAATCTTTACTTTGTCAGAGACAGTTTTTGCATGGCAGACGATTGCTTGGCTCCAAACATGGCAATATATAAGTGGACTGAGAACTCTGATTTTTCAGATCTAGAGAGAATGATCTTTGAATACTTTTATGATGGGCTTCCGCGCTTTCGGTGGGGAGGTTATATAAAAGGTGAATTGATCATGGAGTTTTCATATATCAAGGAAGATGATGGGGGTTTAAAAAAGGAGTTGAAGATGCTAGTGCCTGAGTGGAAGGAATTGCTTTCGGAGAATCCGTGCATATATTTCGAGCATATAGAATTAAATGGACTGATGCTTCCTAAAAAGCTCACCAATTTCTATGATTATGCGGAGGCAATTCGTTTGTGCAAGAAACGGGGGAAGTCAGGGTTCCCTAAATAATGAAAATAGCAAGGAGAAATGATTTATGTCGTACTATTACTATTATTATATTGGCTATATTGATAAAAAGGATAATAAGATTTATCCCTATGGACCTTATACAAGAAAGGATAAAGAAAATATTGCCTGTGTATTAGATTATTCTCAATCGTTTGATGAAGAATTTAGTGATCATTTTATTACGATTCCAAGTGAGATGTATTCTGATGAGCTTCGGAATACAAATCATTTTGCTGGGTGCTTAAAGGAAGATTATTGTCCGGAGCCAAAGTATTGTAAGGTGTCTGAATTGCCAACAGGTGACTTTGTGAAAACAGGATATTTCTTGATAAAAGATGTTGTGAAATATATGAAGGACAAGGACTCCGATGTGTTTTATGACAGGTTGGATCCGGTTACATATAATGGTATGGTGGCTTCAGAATTACAGTTTGGTAAACCAGAGAAGGCTATTGACGATTTTGGAGAAGAATATGTTCCAAATTCTGCAGGAGACTATATGTATTTTGCTTATCCTGATTACAGCTGCGCAGAATATAAAGCTCATCAGCTTAGGTTGATCTTGGATGGTTTGATGGATTTTGAGGATGAGTATGATGAAACGAAGGAATTTGTAATATTGGAGACAGAAGGTTAATCATCAAAAATACGGATACTAATATGATTTTGAAGAGGACGAAGGTCCTCTTCTTGCTTTTTTAGGGCGTTTAAACCAGCAGTTTAGTGAAGTCATAGTTTACGTCTTATAAAATAATGCTGAGACAGTATGAATTAGTTATTAAGGAGAAATAGAAATAATGAATTTACCTATAACAGTAAATCAGCAGGAACTATTAGAAATTCTGCTTAATATAGCACCTGTACGTCCGGTGTATATCTGGGGTGCACCGGGAATAGGAAAGTCAGCACTTGTAGAAGAGTTTGCTATGGAGGTGGGACTTGAGTGTGTTTCATTACTTGGAAGCCAGCTGGCTCCTGAGGATATTATTGGTATCCCTCAGATCAGAGGAGAAACTTCTGAATTTCTGCCGCCCAAAATGATAGCAAGGAAGGAACCTTATGTGCTTTTTCTTGATGAGCTTAATGCGTGCTCCCAGGAGGTACAGAAAGCGTTCTATAGTCTGATTTATGAGAGAAGAATTGGGGAATATCATT
>NZ_JNKH01000076.1:0-5034 GCF_000701985.1 Butyrivibrio sp. WCE2006
CAAAAATCCTGCCTTCGGCAGGACACGCCCCTCGCTTCGCGAGGACCTGGTCCAATACGATTCCCGTTTTTCTGAGGAAAAACAGGAATCTATAGATTCCTGATGGTTATCTCTTCCTTTGCCTGCAAGAAGTCATGCTTTAAGAGTTTCAAGGCAGATTTCATCAGCTCATCACTACTTAGAATGTCATTTAATCCAAAATATTCTTTTGTAGCTGATTCCAATATTCCATTATCATACATCTGAGCAATTGCATTTGCGCATACCCGGCATTCATAAATATCTTTTAATTTTTTTGAACTGCCCCAATCTATATCGCTCTCATTATAGACATCTTTATAGAAAGCATATAGGATTCTTGCCGCATTTTTTCTGGATACTTTTTCTTTTATCATTTTTTCGGAAAACAGAGCCATGACATTTTTCCAAAATTTGTTTAGTTGCTCTTCTCTAATGAAATCATTATTTTCCTGAAAAGCTTTTTCACTTTCCTTGCTTTTTCCGGATTCATATTCAGTTATTATAAAATCTATAAATTCCTCGATATTCATGATACTATTGCTGAAATTCTGAATGTCACATTGTCGCAGGCCTTTATTCCGTCAATCTCAAAGATTCCTGAATTATTTTCTTCAGCCTCTTTTGTCCAAAGATTTTTTACACTGTAACTATCAGCTCTGGTAATCTTTTCCCCAAAATACCCTATTATATCTTCTATCGATACGCTGATTTTCTCATTTTTGCCTTCTTCACTGACATTTATAAAGCTAAGAGCAAAATCACCATTTGACAGAGGCTTTGCAAGAACATCAATTCTGTTTATGTCCCTGATATATTCCTTATCAGGTTCTTTTTCTGCAAGTGTTGAGAAAATACGTTTTGCCTGTATTCCAAGCGCATCCTGGTTTAATGAGATCATATCTTTATTGGCAATTATGTTATACATCCAGTCATTTGCAGATACTCTTCTTAAATCCATTCCAAGCATTAAAGGTGAATTCATCATGCACCACATAGTCATATGTGTTCTGCATTGAACTTCATCAAGTCCGTTCATGCCTATCATTAGCATATCAGGATCATTCCATCCCTTTGAAAGACCTGCAAATTCATCCATAATGACTGCTTTATTGTATTGTGCTGTAACACTAGTTGTATAATCCTGGTTCCATGCTCCAAATCCGGGGTCTCCATCACTTCCTACGCGGAATGTAATATCATTTAAGATGCGCCACGAGTCACAGACTTTATATGCCCAGTTCTGAGGATGAGTTTTTCCCCATTCACAGGCAGAATAAATAATATCATTTTCAGGCTTCAATTCGTTCAGTTCCTTGAGAAGTCTTGCGTAGGAATTAAGTGTATTCTCCTGTCTTCTGTGATTCATTATTCGAATACAGTTAGAACCTTTTTTCAAATTGATCTTTATGGATTTACTCCATTCAAAAGGTTTAATCTCTTTAGTTTCTTCATCAGGTGCATTTTTATCATCTGTATCTTTTTCAGATGGCCACCCATCTTCTGAAATAAAATCGTCAAAAATAATGTCATCATTTACAGCAATCTGAGTCCAATTACCTTTTCCTTCTTCCTTGCCATCCTGATATTCTATTTCTAATAGACATGTAAAGTTTTCTTCTTCAGCAGAATTATCGTTTTTATCAGAATTACCACTAACTGACTTTATCTCTTTATTATCAGCACATATATTAAATATCAGTTCACTGCTTCTAAGTCCAACAGGTGAAGCCTCAGGACCCGTTCCATCATATGTTCCGATTCCTGTAACACTGTTATTTTCGATAAACGCGCGATCCCCTGTTATTTTTCCGTCTGATATTGCATTAAAAGTATATTCTTCTCGAGATTGTTCATTTCTGACAATTTTTATTGATCTTATCGCAGGTGCAAATGTAAATGCTGCATTCTCAGGATTAGAAAATGTAGCATTATCAAATGGATAATAACAATTATCTACTTTAAGAAAATCCACTCCCCATTCAATATAGCTTGCAGCATCATCTCTCTCATGTCCACAGGTTCCAACAGCTGCTCCGGCGCATAGGTTTGTACCTATATCATTATACATTCCAAATTTTAATCCCTTGGAATGTATATAATCTGATAATGATTTAAAACCATTTGGAAATTTGTTTTCCTCATTGGACAGTTTTCCATCTATCCTTTCTGGTTTATAACATCCATCATCCAAAATCACATACTCATAGCCAAGTTTATCCAGACCCAGTTCAACAATTTTATCTGCCATTATCCTGGTTAATTCTTCTGTGTTTCCACTTCCAAAAGCATTCCAGCTATTCCATCCCATAGCAGGAAGATGGTTTTTCTTCTTATTAAACAAAATCTTTCCATTATCAAAGGAACTAAATCTTCCATTATCGTCTAACTTATCCGGTCTTAACATGATTTCCTCCCAAATTTTTCTACTAAAAATCCACAAATTTTGCGGTAGACCTCACTAAGTACTCTCCATATATAAATATTCCGGGAAGAACATTCCCGGAATACTCTTTTACCATATTAAATTAACGTAATTTGTTCAAATACTCTTATCAATATTTGCCTTTATATCTGCAATTACTGCGTATTTATTAATACGATTTATCCGATTGTGTATTCTTCACATACCTCCAGAGTTTTTACCTTCTGTCCGGGATATTTTATCTCAACATAATCTATAAAATCTTTCGGATCCGCACCATTAAATGCAAACATATCATAATGTCCCGGAATTGCCAGCTTTGGTTTTATAGTTCCAATCAAATCTGCAGCTTCCTGATAAGTCATATTTCCAATGCAGTCGTCCTTAAGTCGCCTTGCATCTCTTCCATTTATCGGAGGAAACATCACATCATATGGACCTTTTTCTCTAAGCTTCTGATATACACCTTCATACAGGCATGTATCTCCCATATGACAAAGCCTGATATTTTTGTAAGTTATAATGTACATCAGATAAGGATGTAATCCATCACTTCCAGTATCAAGAAATTCATGCGCTGCTGGAATTGCTTCTATCCGGATATTTCCATCATTAAAAGCAATGCCTTCATCAATAAAAATAAATCGTTCTTCAGAGATATCCAGTTCCTGAGGTAAAGTTTTCTCAAATAATTTTGGTGCAACAAATTTAATATGTGGATGAATCTTTGCTATTTCCGACCAGGCACTTCTGTCTATATGATCTACATGATCATGAGTACCAAAAAGAAGAGACACATTTTTAAGATCATCCATACTTAAAGGATTCTTTATCTGTCTTCCTTCCATATCTGAAATAAATAAATCTATACCAAACTTATATCCTGTTTCATCATCCCAAACCAGGATTCCCTGTTGTCCTGTGCGCATAAATTTAATAGCCATAAACCTTCTCCTCAATTAAAAATTTTATCCGACTCATTACAAATGGAAACGATAACGCAAGCACCCAAAAACTTACGATAATAATAATCTGTTCAGAAAAATAACTTAACCCCTTTTGTTCTTTTTCTTAAGAGCAGATGATTTTTTTACTTTTTCTTTTTTACTATGCTTATTTTCCTTTTTATCGCTTTTAAAATTCTTATCATTATTTAGGCTTATATTATCTGCCTTTTTATTTTTCTTCTCTTTCTTATCAATGGCAAAATTTTCATTAGCATCCCGATTTTTCTTGATTTGATGCTGTTTACCCTGTTTTTTGGTAACACTGTATCCAAACTTTCCAACTTTTTTTCCAAGCTTAAAATATTCACCATGAGAATAAGCGATGAGATCAGCTGCATTTAGATCAAATCGCCCTCTTTCATCAAGATACTTATCATCAACTGTAACGCACAGAACTTCTGCCACAAACATATCATGAGTTCCAAGTTCTATAACTTCTTTCACTTTACATTCAATATTCACAGGACTTTCAGAAATTCCCGGAGCATTTATTTTTTGAGATTTCTGTGGCGTTAATCTCATCTCTTTGAATTTATCGTAATCTCTTCCTGAACGAACACCGCACCAGTCTGTAGCTCTTACAAGTTCTGCACTTGTAAGATTAACTACAAATTCTCCGGTTTCCTTTATTATGCTATGTGAATATCTGCTTTTCCTCACTGAAATTGTTAACATAGCAGGTGTACTGCACACATTTCCTGCCCATGCAACTGTAATAATATTTGGCTTTTCTCCTTCTCTTCCACAGCTTACCATCACTGCGGGAATCGGATAAAGCATATTTCCAGGCTTCCAAATTTCCTTTGCCATTATTATTCTCCTCGTAAAATATCTTCTAACATGATTACTATCGATCAGACACAGACATCTGCTGTTTGAAATCTGACTACCTTACTTAAATCATTTACAGATATTTCCACCTGATATCCAACTTTACCAGCTGAAAAGAAAATTTTCTCATCATTTGTAATGCTCTCATGTATTATCGTTTTGAATGCTTTTTTCATTCCAATAGGAGAACATCCGCCATGTACATAACCTGTAAGTGGTAAAAGTTCTTTTTGCGGTATCATGTCAATTGATTTCTCAGAAACAGCTTTCGCTGCCTTTTTAAGATCAAGCTCCTCTTTTACCGGAATTACGAAAACATAATATTCTTTTGATTTACCTTGAGTAACAAGAGTCTTAAAAACCCTGTCTGCATCTTCATTTAATATAGCAGCTATTTCTTCACCACTCATGGATGAATCAGGTTCATACATGTGACTGGTATAAGGTATCTTTTTACCTTCAAGAACTCTCATTACATTTGTTTTATCTTCTTTAGCCATAACTATTTCCTTATATTTTTGTTCTTTTGTTAATCTTATCATCAATACTGTTTTTTTCAAATGGATAACATCGCAATATGCTGTTCACAAACGCTATAACAAAATAAGAACAAAGAGTCGATCGCAACTCTTTGCGCGCTGGTGCGCGAAAGCTTTAGCTTGCAAAATTCATCTGCGCACCAGTCGCATCCATAGCGGAGCGCTTTTTATTCAATAGGAAATCCGAAGGAATTTCCTATTGAATAAAAAAAGA
>NZ_JNKH01000077.1:0-4637 GCF_000701985.1 Butyrivibrio sp. WCE2006
CTTTAACCTATTAAATCCTACAGTAAATTTACGCGGTCGTTCAATTGTATAGGTGTTGAAAATAAAAATGCAAAATGTTAATTTATAAGTATGAAGTTACCTACATCGAAGGTATAAAAATTACTTCATGCTATCAGATGTTCGCATCATCTGATGGACTTTTTCAGGAGAGACGTTCGCCAAAACGCCTCTCTTGTTATTTTTCCATGCATATTTCTTGCATTAAGCATCACCCCTTTCACAAAACTTATACGTACTCACCATTTATACCAAATAAAACTCCTTACCATGATCTTCAAAAAAATAATTAGAGAGATACTTCTCTGCTGTCACTTCTTGTTTTTCCTCATCAACCAGAATTACAGACAGTTCACTACGATATGGCATCTCATTAGCACGTTTTATCAAATATTCATATACTCCTATATTATTAACTACAATAGAAATCTTTGTTTCTTTCGTGGGATTCAAAAACAACATGTTAGTCAATGCAATCCTGATGTTCATCGGAGAAACCCCATATCTATTATTTTTTGATTCCCAGAAATATCTAACCACAAACCACCATTCTCGTATTCTTCCCATTTCGATATCTAATTTCATGTCAGGTTGGTTTGATTTTAAATAAGAATTGTATTCCTGAGTGCTCCTAAAAAAAATATTTCTACGAAGTAGCGCAGCCAAAATAACGCCTTCAACACGTCTCTGATACTCTTCTCTGGCATTTCTGTGCTGAAGTAGCCTTGGTTTTGTATCTTCCTTATTAATGTCTATTTTCTGGGAACCTTGCTTTTCTGATGTTCCCTCTCTCATTTGTTCAACCAAAACACTAGCCACATCAGATACCGCATTTTCATCCTGATATCCAGCAGCAACCATCATATCATCATATGTCACACCATTTTGTGGCTTGGCATTTTCTGATGCCAGTTTTTTTAATATATTGGAGCTAGGGATATAATCTCCCTTTTCTGCCTTATAAACAGTCATATAACTAACATCAGAATCGTTCGCATAATCTCTTAAGCTCCGATCTCCTCTTGCTGCACGTATAACTGATGAAAGCTCTTTACTGATATTTTCTCTTTTAGCCATAGCGTTCCTTTTGTTAAATATAATATATTTTTTAAGTATAAAAATATAACTTTTACTACCATTGCGCACGAGCATTTACTGTATTAAAGCCATTATACCACAATCATTAACATCTATCAATCCGCATATGCAAAACGCATGTTTGTTAAATATATTTAACAAGCATGCGCTAATTCTCTCTATTACAAAATTCTAATCTCACATTTAGCAATTGTCATACTTACAAAACCTTAATCCCACAAATTCCAAAACCATTTGCTAAACAGCTCCAGAGCTTTATCCTTGCAATCATTTCTATATTCTTCAATAGCCTTACTTTCCTTATAGTAAAGCTCATCAATTTCTTTATATTCAGGCACATCCCTCAGCATGTATAGCGTATGCAGGCCTTCCTTTTCTTCTTTCTCCTTCTGCTCTTCAGTTTTCAGCTTTTCTCCAAGCTCCCCATATTTTGCGGAAAAATCCTTATATGCTTCTTCCCAAGACTCTTCATATGGATTTGCTCTTGAACATGTCTCCTCATTAGCTTCCTTTAACAGAAATATCATTTCATCCAGCACTTCAGCCCATGCCTTCATGCCAGCGTCATCGACATCTTTCGGAGCGCCACTACCAACAAGAGCATGCGATAACTCTCCTGGCACGGAGGGGTAACCATCAGTTGTTTCCTTTAAATATTGAAGCATAGCCGGCATAATCTTTAAAAACCAGGCATCTATAGACCAAACATCCGATTCGCAAAATCCATACCTTGCCCTTTGATAAATATATCTAGCATTTCTTTTCCATCTTCTAAATTTTCTTTTGATCGTTTCTCTCCCTTTATCAGGTCCATCCACGCAACAGCTTCCACCAATAATACTTGTTCTACTCATTTTTAATGCTCCGATATATCTTCTCTGCATATACTCTATAGTCCTTTAACCGGCTATAGTTGCCAAAGTACTGCAGCCATACATTTTCAATTGCGGCTTCAATTTCATCTACACCACTTGATTCATCTATTCTTTTAGCTATCTCATAGCTTTCAAGGTCATATTCATCATACGGTGCACCATCACGTCTCAAATAGGCTGCATCCATTTCATCTATAACAGCTTTTACTATTTGAAAAATATCCATTTTATCCTTCTTCATTCTGACAAAGCTTCCAATATCTTTTTATTAGTGCATTTATATTTACCTAATTCTTCACGTATCCTGCACTCAAAATAGTTATAAAAACGCTTTATATCTTCCTCATCATCCCCTGTATAATTCTTTACACTCCTGTGTAATTCATCCAAACTTTCCTTGTAGAGTATGGAAGCTGCTATCCTTTCATCCGCATAAGCAGCCACCCCAACAGCATAATTATATATAGCCTCAAAAGTCTGATCTGCAGCTGATACAGCACGATACCTTCGAGGATTCTTCAGAAAAAGTATCTTATTTGCAGCATCCTCAAACTCTGCATTCTTTATATCCTCTGAGGTCAGTGGCTCATGCTCTGCTGCATTGTATTCTGTTTCATCGCGATCAAGAAAATCTCCAAGCATCAGCTTCTGCCCGCATGAGCACTCGACCGTAATAGCAGTCCCTATCCCAGTTGGTATAAAAGAATAAATCATCTTGTCCCCAGCAGTTCCATAGCCACATTCTGAGTGCTGCTTTTTAAACAAAGTAAGTTTATCAAAGTCTGATCCGCTTATTATAAAAGCCTTTTTTCTGGAGTTTCTCCCCTTTATCAGCGCTGTATCTTCATCCAATCCATACCATTTACATCGCTCTAAAGCTCCATTCTTTGCATCATCTAATGTGCTGTATGCTCTGATAAAATCTCCAGTATTATTAACGCTATCATATAAGCCAAAATTCTTTTTACGCTCTGTTTCTGATACATTAGCACTTATAAAAGTGGCATCTCCACCTATTGGAGTAGGATCCGGATATTCAAACAACTTTTCAAGGTTCCTATACTGATTCAAATGAAGTATGTACGCTTCTATCTGCTGATCCAGGCAATCCTTTGAAGTTTTATTTTCTTTATATTGAAATGTTATAGTCCATTTATAGCCAGTGAATGTATTTTCATATTCCTGTTCCTTAAACATAAGTGTATAGTAACCACTCAGTCCATTCGAAATCATATTATTGCAATACAGTGGCTTCCAAACTATATCCTCAGCTCTCACCATTTTTCTCCACCTCTGGCTTTTCCCATTCTGAAACATATCCAACCACATCACTTGAGCTCGTATCCGGATGTGTTTCTATATAATCGATTAGCTCTTGCCGCTTCTCAGGACGTCTATAGATCATTTCCAACATACCAATCACAAAATCAGCATAGGAACCTTTAATACCTGCAAGTATTCTTTTTAACTCCGGATCTGCAGTCCTGTTGACAGCCTCTGGCAAATGTACATTTATAAATTTCATAGCCGGGATAAATTCTTCCATGGGAAGCGCTGAAATATAACCAACAGCAACTATTTTGAGCACAGCATAGGCCCGCCCGACAGATTCAAAGCCTCGCTTGAATCCATTACTCATATTAGTAATTCCGTTTTCAAACGCAGATACATTTACCGGATACTCTTCAAAATACATCCATTTTGTAAACTCCATTAGCATATTTTTCACTAATGTTCTTGACTCGTAAGAACCATCAAATAGCTTCTCTTGATTCCCAAATTCGATATAATATTTGCCATCATATGAATTCATATACAGATAAAGCTGATATTTCCCCTTCGCTATTCCATATACAAACAGGTTATTGATCATATCTGTGTTAGCAGCCATTCCACTTGTTCTGACAAAATCATTACCTTCTTCAAACTGTTTAAGCGCTCTAAGAAAATCAGCTTCCTCGCAATTCCAAAGCCTGTCATTATCTGGTACAACATCCATAATAAACTGCCCAAACCTTAGATCAGGACATTGTTCCCACACTGCTGCCACGTTATCTAAAAATGGTCTTATTCTTCTCGCATCTCGCATAACAAATCTCTTTTCTATTTAAGTTCCTATACAATAATTTTATTAGCATCATCTGCAAAATGCATTTAACCATAAGTTGAAGATTATTCAAATTCATCTTCTCTGGCCTTGAAAAACTCGTAAAAATACCTGACATTTTCAAGCTCGCTCCATTTACACACTCTACAGTCCTGTGTATCGAGGTTGTAGATTTTCGCACCAGATAAGATCCCAAGCATAAACGGAGAATGGGTAGCTATAATAAACTGACAGCCCAAAAGATGGGACATCTTGTTAAGTTCCTCTGCAAGCTTAACCTGATTGGCAGGTGACAACGATACCTCCGGCTCATCCAGAAGATACAGATTATCCGGCAGTGAATTATCATCAAAAAACTGTATGGCAGTCTCTCCATTTGAATACTTTTCCTGCCCAAACATTATGTACCCCATCTGTTTACTGCCTTCCTTTGAAGCGAGATAATCCTTGGCTTCCTTCTTGGTCATACCCTTTTGAACATAGTCATAAACCATACCATCCGAAAGTACTCTCTTCTGTTCAATTTTCTTAATCTCATA
>NZ_JNKH01000078.1:0-4456 GCF_000701985.1 Butyrivibrio sp. WCE2006
CAAAGCACGGAAGCTGGCTGGACATTGCTGAGATTGAATTAAATGTAATGACAAAACAATGCCTATCAAGAAGAATTGAAAGCATTGACAAGCTTAAGTCTGAACTCTCAGCATGGGAGTCAGAACGTAATGCCAAGCAGGCAAAGGTTAATTGGCAGTTCACTAATGATAAAGCAAGGATAAAACTGATTTCCTTATACCCTAAGCTTGAGTAAATCTCAGGCTTGGAGATTAAATTAATTGTGAACTTGCCACGACACTAGAGGAGTAATCGTTTCATATAAATTTTGACTAAAAACCACATTTCTCACGACGAGAAGATGTGGTTTTTTGTTGTCAAAAAATCTTTCAAATCTTCTTATTGCATCTCGTAGCTAAAGAAAGTGAGGTTACGGATGAATCAAGCAAATCCCCCACCAATTGATCTGGAAAAGTATCTTGCCGGTAAAAAACACCGGTACTGCACTTATCAGAATGGAGCCTGGCTCTATAGCATGGCCTACTGGTCATTTGTAGTCATGTGCAAAGAAGCTGGAGCCAATATTTCACTTCGGAAAACAGCCCTTGTGGATCTGGATCTACACCACTGATGTAATCGTAGAGAACCTGGAATTTGCCGAGAGCAAGAGTTCCGGAGATCAGACCGGTGATGCTAACGATGGCTTCAACGATTTGCCGGATCTGGATGTGATTCCGTTTAACTAAATAGTGAGTTTTGATGGGAAGGGCAGCTTTGCAAATGTGAGGCTGCCCTCCTTTTTTGTTTGCAAATATATGTAATTATGATGTTTCGGCTTTGTGAGCGTAAATCTAAATTAAACAGATGATGGGTTTTGATATGTGACTTATAGTCCGTTGTTACAAATACATCACGATATTAACCTCAAAATAGGAGGTTCACAATGATGATTCAAGTGTGTTTTGGAATGGCATGCAGACGGCAGAGAGAACAAATGCAGGTTAGTCAAGAAAAGTTTGCACTTTCGATTGGTATGGATAGAACTTATTATGCATCAGTAGAGGCAGGGAAGAGGAATATATCTATACAGAACATTAAAAAAATTGCTGATGGATTTGGAATATCATTAGCTGAACTAATGAGCGAAACAGAAAATGTAGAACGTACTTCTAAAAATGCAAGGAGATAAGAAGTTATGTATGAAAATTATAAGGCAATACAAACTCTTTTCGATGGAATTGTAAGCAGTGTTGGTGGAGAATCGAGAAACATAAAAAAATATGTTCGAAGGAATTATGATAAAGATACAAGTGGATTCCCGAAGGAAGGAGCATATTTCGGATTGATTAAAGAAGGGGAAGAGCCTTCTGGTGGGTATCATGACTTAAGCCTGGTTGTCTTTCTGAGTAATGAACAGGAAGATAAAAATGACAGGTGCATGGTTTCTTTGGTGTTTGGTTCACTTGGTTATAGAGATGATTATGACATAGCCGCTTTGCCTGGAACGAAGCGTTTATTCATGAATCTCGGTTTGAATGATGTTTTTATTAAAAATGATTTTACTGACATCCAGTCTAGGGATGGATTCAAAGATTTTTGTGAAGTGAAAGATGACAACATGGGTTCAACGAATAGCGATGAACCAGATAGAATTCCAGAAACCTTACGAAATTCTTTCAAGAAGTATGAAAACGTTATATTGGTGGCTTCTTTTTTTGATCCGCATAATGAAGAAGAAACAAAGAAAATGCTAGAAAAGTTTATTGCAGCATATGCTGATATGCGATCATGGCCATCTAATAAAGATCAAAGGAAAGTAGTTAAAGAAATCCTCCATAATTCTAAGAAAGATGAAATAAATGATGCTGAGGAAATTAAAAAGATCAGTCAATTGATCGAGTCAAGAAAATATGTAGTACTCCAAGGCGCGCCAGGTACAGGGAAAACCCGTATGGCGAAAAAGCTTACTAAAGGAAAAAAAGTTTTCTTTACACAGTTTCATGCAGAAACTACTTATAGTGATTTTATTTATGGAATAAGACCTGCTGTTGGCAAAGAGAACAAGGATAAAAAGGATTATATAGAGTATGAGGAAGTAATTGGAGTATTTGTTCAAGCGATAAAAGAAGCTATAGGATCTAAGGATGAAAATGAAGAAGTCTATTTAATAATAGACGAGATTAATAGAGCAAATTTGTCTAATGTGCTTGGACCTATTTTTTATTTATTTGAGCCAACAATGCATGAGTCAAATGTAAATATTGAGGTATGTCCGGGATTGAGTTTGAGTAAACTTCCGGATAATCTTCGAGTTATAGCAACAATGAATACTGCTGATAGAAGCTTAGGTGGTATAGATTTTGCATTAAGACGAAGGTTTGCGTGGTATACTATGGTTCCGCATATAGTAAAAGCTGATGAAGGATATCATTTTTGTGAGGAAGCTTTTGCAGATATGAAAGATATCTTTAATAAGTATGCGTCAGACGAAGAGCTGAATCTAATGCCTGGGCAGGCATATTACATCGTAACTGATAAGAACACTGAACTACAAGAAAGGTTGCGTTATGAGGTAATGCCATTAGTAAAAGAATATTTGGCAGATGGCTTTTTGACTAGAGCGAGGGACAGCTTTATACGTTACTTTAGGACCTGGATTCATGAGGAGATGTATAAATAAGTGGGTAAAATATTCCTTCAAATGCCGTGCTTATCTGAGTCAAAGATATATACGGATCGACAAATTCATGAAGATCTTTTTGATAAGAAAAGTGATTATCGATACCTAGAATCAAGTATACAAACTTTCGCTGATATAAATAGAGATGTCTTCGATTTTGCTGGAATTCGTGTTGAAGTAAGTGGAAGCGGTAAGAGTATATCGATAAAGTTTATTACTTCTGGATATGTGGGAGCTATACCAGTCAGAATGCCATATGATGGAGTTTCAAGAAAGGATATTCAGATTCTTCCAAGATTTGAGAATAAAAAAGATGGCTATGCAGAGCTGTTTAAAATACTAGATAAAATAGATTATTCCGATGAATTGGAATATATGAATAACCGATACTTGAATTCACCGTTTCAACTGAAACCACCAATCTTTAATGAAGCGATGGAGTACATAAAGTTATTTGAAGAGGCTTATAGATATCGATGGAGAAAATTTGAGAACATAAAAGAGCCGTTAAAAAAACCTAGTAGCGGAACGGACTGGAACGAGTATGCAAAAAACTCTTATGATCCTAAGAAAAGGCTTGAGTATCCATCGAGGAGAAATGTTCTTTCGACTAATCATAAAGAGTGGCAGGAACTGGTTTATGTTTTAAACCTGGCTTGTGAGGTATTAAATGATCAGGCTGTGCCTGTGGATATTAGAGTGGGGTATCAAAGATACTTAAATACAGTTATATATAATGTTAGAAATATTAAACCTGAGCCTACCCAAGAAATTATTATTCATGCTAAAGATCCGGATTGCATAAAGAGACTTAAGAGACAAGCTGAGATAATAATACATAAAAATTCGACAACCTGTGCAGCATGGAGAATGGACATGTCCAAAATATTTGAGAGATACGCTCAGTATCTGCTCAAGAAGAGCACTGAGGAATTAGCAGGTAGAGAATATAATAATCCTAAAATTCATGCGCGGGGAGACAGAATGAGGTGGGGGCTTAAGTATCTTGAGCCGGACATGGTTTCAGTAATTAGTAATGGAATCGTATTTGCGGATGCTAAATATAAAGCTCATTTGTATTCTTATGATAGTGACTCAGAGTTATTAAAGGAAACCTTTAGGTCAGATCTTCATCAAATAGTTGCATATTGCGCATTCGAACCAGCTGACAATAAAAAAGGAATGTTGTTTTATCCGGCACCAGAATTTAAAAAGTATGAAACACTTTTTGAGACACCACTTTCTTCAGCAAATGTGCGGATCTTTTTGTGTGGAATCCCTTTTTGTGATGAAAAAGAGGAAGAAACGGTAATGAAACTCAAGGATATAATGTCGTAGGATACAAGTGTAACTCAAATGTAAGGAGAAAGAGGCAATGTTCAGATCGAACATAGTCTCTTTTTTTATTTAATAGGAAATTTCGCCTTGGCGGCGAAAACTTGAATTAAAAGGCCCGGCAAGACCGGGCCACGCAAAGCGGAGGTATGTTGGTTTTGAATTACCAATCTACCTCATCAAAGAATTCATCATCTTCATGCATAAAGTAATCCATGTCGAGAAGGTCTTCATCATCCATCTCGCGGATTTCATTCGCCGACATGCCTTCCGGCGGGTTTTGGATGTATTTCTCTCTAAGCTTTGCTATTAGTTCTTTACTGGCCATGGATGTTCCTCCTAGCATGATTTTATCATGCGCAGGAATACGAGGGAACACTACTGATTTTTGAGGATGGAGCTCTGCTTTTGGGACGGCATTTTCCCATTGCCTTTTCATATAAGTCTTCGAGAGAAACACGTTTGTGGTTAAAGCGCAATTC
>NZ_JNKH01000079.1:0-3547 GCF_000701985.1 Butyrivibrio sp. WCE2006
TTTTTGGAATTTTCAGGGTTGCATTACTATTTCATTGTCAAAGTGCTTTGTCTTGGCTTGTCGCTCAAGGCTCAGTTAGATTATCATTCTGAGAATATAAAGTCAACACTTTTTTTAAGAAAAATTATTAAGGAATTCTTAAATTGCTACAGACTTTTAGAATAGGGCTTTTTCGGTTTTAGAAATTCAACACAATACCAGGATATTAGCATATGCTCTCCACCCCCACAAAAAAACATATTTTCATGTCTTTACCCAAGACACCATTATCTAACACTAAGCTGCGTCATCCATTTCTTTCTCAATGAAACGATAGATATATTTATCAGAAAGCTCATTGATTCTGCCTTCTGCTTTCTCTTTTTCAAGAAACTTATTTACATATTCCAAAAGATCCTCAGATCCCTTTGGCATAAGTACCCCGAGTTGTCCATTAGTAAATGGTTCATATATGAGAGGAGCAGCAAGCCGACTGTCCTGTCCAACATAATAGCCAGCCTCCATGATTTCCGTGATCATCACATCTGCCTCTCCAGAAGCAACAAGTCCCGGAATTTCCTGATTCACATCATGAATTATGAGAGTGGCATCCGGAAGGTTCTCGCGGGCAAACTTCTCATTCAGTCCTCCTGGATTTTCCATCACACGTACCTCTGGATGATTTATAGCCTCAATAGAGATATATTTATCCGCATCCTCTGCCCGGCACAGTACAGTCTTTCCATTCTCAAGATATCCCTCAGACATAAGGGCCTGCTCTTTACGGGCATCAGTTATGGTTATCCCACAGATTGCAAGGTCAAATTTTCCTGCCTGCGTATCTTCCATTAGCGTAGGCCAGGATGTTTCCACATACTCAATTTCTACGCCAAGAGCATCAGCAAGATCCTCTGCCAGCTCTGCATCAAAACCAACATATGTATCAGTTTCTGGATCAAGATACGACATCGGCTGGTAATCTCCGGCAGTACCCACTTTCAGAACTCCACTATTTTTTATACCGCCAAGAACAGATGCGGAATCAGTAATATCCGAACTTCTCCCACATCCTGCTATTATTCCCAATGATAGTACAACCATTATTATCACAGACTGAACATTCTTTTTCATAAATTTCCTCTATCGATTTAATCCCCTATCAGTCATATCTTCTGACAATTATATGCCATGATATGGTGGATTCTTTATTTTTTTCACAACTATATGTTGCGTTTAGGATTTAAGTACCCTTTTTCTACTAAGTAAAGCATCAACTAGTTTTCTCTGTCAGAGCTTCCTCCTTGTTCTTCCCGGCACGGATCCTGCCCCTGTAGGTAGATGCTTTTGCACCATAGGCCGCACACATTGCAGCCATGGTAGGATATCTGTTTCCCAGATGGTCTTCTATGCGGTAGGTAACATCGTCAATGATCTCATCGATGGTATATCCCTTGCCAAGCTTATCCTATAACTTACGTGAATATAGTACTTCTTCAGTACCAAACGCCGGCTGTGAAATACCGGTAAATTCAAAACCCTTTGCTTCATAAAAAACTTTGGCATGGACATTATCTCTAAATACCCATAGCACAACTTCAGAGTATCCTGCTTTTTTAATGTCACTTAGCACATGATCCATCAAATTGTTCCTGCTCCATCAAGGCTTCCTTCTCTCACAATCATATTCCCATAAACAACTTATCAGGACTAACTATGTTTTGTATAACCTCCGCATGCTCATTCTTTTTAAAGCCATTTGACGTTATCAGTGTGATATGAACTGACTTGTCCGGTTGTACTTCCTCGATGAAAGTATCGACCTTGTTTATAAGGTCTTCCTTGTATTTACCGCTTATTTCAAATTCCTTATCAGTACATTTCATCTCACATAGATTTATTACGTCATCTGCCCTGTCTATCAAAAGGTCTATCTGAGCACCTCCTGTTTTCTTTTTACTCTTCCAAGAGTATTCCGAGCTCTCAACCCCTGCAATCCCAAGAGCTGATTTTATCTGTGGAACATGCAAAAGGCAAACGATTTCAAAAGCATTCCCCCTCCAGGCATAATACTCTGGTGATTTAATGAATGTCTGCCAAGACTTGATCTTTTTATCACGAATAAAATGCAAACTAAAGAGCACAAATGGATCAATCACCTGATAAAAGTATCCCGTTTTACTCGTTGTTACATTATTGTACTGTCTGATAAAACCACACTGTTCAAGTTCACGGATTGCTTTTGTTAGCCCTTCACCATCAGATACCCCGGACTTTTGGACAAGCTCTGTCCTTTGGAGTCCTCGTTTCAGTTCTGCCATGGTTTCAATTATCTTTATGTGATTGTCTGCCTTTTTAAACAATGACCGGAACAGATGCTCATATTCATGATGAAGATCTCCCCGCTCATCAAAAATAAGACTGTCAACGTTCTGGGCAAGGCTCAGTCTCCTGTCATACAGATTCAGATAATATGGTATTCCCCCAAATATCATATAGCTTTCAATAATCTTATCTCTGCCCAGGCTGATTCCGTTGTTTTTAAAGAAAAGCTCGCATTCCCCAAGACTGAAGGGATACATGTGCATCTGCTTTGTTACTCTGTTATGAAAGCCTCCCACATCGTTTAAAATATTATTTATTATCCATGATGTGGCAGAACCGCATACTATTAGCAGAAGATCCTTCTGCGAAGATGCCCAGCTGTTCCAGAAAAAGTCAAAAGCAGACCTGAAATCTGATCTTGCAGTATCCATCCAGGGAACCTCATCCAAAAAAACGACTCTTTTCCCACTTGAATAATCTCTCTGTACATCCTCATTTTCAAGTATCGCTCTTAAACGACTAAACGCCTCAAACCAATCCTTAGGAATAGTGCCTGTCTTATCACCAAAATATTTAAGCGATTCATTGAAAGCTTTTAACTGGTTACGCGTCTTCTCGTCAGGAATACCTGTTGTATAAAACGAAAAGCGTTCATTAAAATACTCTTTAATAAGAAAAGTCTTTCCTACTCGACGGCGCCCAAATACTACCAAAAATTCCGGTCTTTTAGATTCAAGGCACTGCGCCAAAATATCCTGTTCTCTTTCTCTTCCAATTACATTCATAACGAGCTATTCCCTTATAATCTGCTGAAATGCACTTTTAAATACCAATTTCAGCAGATTATAGCAAACATCGTCCTTATAATCTGCTGAATTATATTGCAAATATACCACTCTTTATTATTTTTTTCAAGAACCAGACAACGGTCCCTCAATCCGAGCTGCTTACATAAACCTGCACAAATTGTTATCATACTGAAAAAATAATGGTCATGCTTTTAAGATTATTTTTTATCAACATATTGGTAATATCAGAAATTCAGCTCTTTTTTCTAAGGAGCAAATATGCCAGAATAATTGATATAATGCAGATCTTTACAACATGCCAGAGATAAGTTACCTTTTGACACCCTAATCCTATTAAATAACAAAAACGCTTATCTTAGGATGTTTCCCAAAATAAGCGTCAAATGTTATATCTATTTATAGTTATGCACAAAAATGGGGCCTACAGGGCTCGAACC
>NZ_JNKH01000080.1:0-3333 GCF_000701985.1 Butyrivibrio sp. WCE2006
AAGACTGATTCCCGCTTATTCTAGGCATCCATTTCAAAAAATCGGATTATGAGTCTGATTTCAGAGGTTTAAGTTGTCATGAATAATTCAGGTTTGATTTTCTCGACTCGCTTAATCCGCTGCCTGAAGCTTTTGTTTGCGTAAGCGATTATATAGCTCATTTTATCCAGTTTTACTTTTCTGAACACCCGGAAAGAATTCCTGACGGAATCATAATCACCGGTTTCGACGCTAGTGATGAATATACCAATGTAGATGGTCAGATAACAACCGCTGAAGTAAAAACCGATCATCTGGGCAAACGACTTGCAAGCCAGGCACTCTATAGAATAGCTAATCCGGATGCTCCTTATGAACTTACTTATGTGCGCCCTGATATAGTCTATCGCGAATCAAGAATACTTATATAATAACGCTGTTTAAAGCTAGGGTAAATTTTTTGTAGGATTGATAGAAAGCTATGCATAGATTGTTTGCAATCTAATTATACAAAAGAAAAGGACAACCTTCTGTGTTAAAGTATTTGTTGGCACAAAAAAGCACGGGAGGTGTCCTTATGGACAGTATAAAACAAGTTTGGGAAAAAGTGGAAGAAAATCTTATAAAAAGCAGGGAGGATTTTGCCAAGGATCCATCAAAGATGGCTGAGTTTGAGAGAAGTGTACACAAGGAATTCAACGACCTTGAAAGGTATTTCATTGCACAGACATTTGAAGATTGGGACAACCAGATAAGAGGAAGTCTTAAACGGTTAGAAAACTGGGTTGTTGTCAGACGTGATAAGAAAGAACTTGTTACCATGTCTGGTACAGTTATCTTTAATAAGACTTTATTCAAAAACAAAAAAGATGGCCATAGTGAATATCTTCTAGATAAGATACTTGGAATCAGATCCCATGAAAGAATCACAGATGCATCTAAGGCACAGATACTGGAAGAAGCTGTACAGACTTCATATAGGCGGGGTGGAGACGCTGCTTGTATTTCAGAAGACAAGGTGTCTAAAGAGGCTGTAAAAGACATTCTGCACCATTTAAGATTCCCTAATGAGGAGAAACCAACATCCAAGAAAGTTGTCGATTATCTTTATATTGACGCTGACGAGGATCACATATCACTTCAATTCAAAGATAAGAAAGGCGATCTTGAGATTGGAGAAAATCATTGGAAGAATAATTGCGTATTAGGAAAAATAGTTTATGTTTACGAAGGAATTGAGCCTGAAAGTCCTAAGAACAAACGCCACCGTTTGGTAAATCCGCATTATTTCTGTGGAGTGTATGATGGCAATGATAATGCAAAGCTGTGGGATGCAGTCTACAGTTATATTTGCGACAACTATGATATATCAAAGATTGTAAAAATATACCTTAATGCAGATGGAGGAAGTTGGATAAAAGGCGGCTATAGCAGGATACACGGCATAACTACTGTACTTGATGAATTCCATATGCAGAAATACCTTTTGAAAATGACGGGCCATTTATTGGATAGTGCAGATGATGCTCGCTCAAAACTTACGGGATTGATATATAAAGATGAAAAGGCAAAGTTCAGAAAGGAAGTAGAAAACATAGCGGGATATGCAGAAGCAGAATCAAAACAGAAAAAGATTCGTGAGGCAGGAGAATATATTTTGAACAACTGGGACGCAGCCCGGGTACGCGTATGTGGAGAAGAAGCTGTAAAGGGATGCAGTGCAGAAGGACATGTAAGTCACATACTGTCAGACAGAATGAGTTCCAGACCACGTGGTTGGAGCAGAATAGGCGCAGATAAGATGTGCCATCTGAGAGCGTATTATAAAAATGGTGGGGATATGCTAGAGCTTGTTCGTTACCAAAAAGAAGAACCAGTTGCTGCTGGAGCTGAGTGTGAGCAGATCCTATCTTCAAGCGCCATGCTACATTCAGAAAGTAATACGCACGGACTAGTTGGGAAATACTATGAACACATGAATCATTCCCTGAGTCTGCAGACCAAGGAAAAAATATATTTCAATAGCCAGATATGGCTTTTGTAAAGGGCTGGATAAGCCAAGGAAATCCTTTATCCGCTTGATTACCTATAAGCGTTGAGGAATATGTATGTCAAGGATGCATGGATGCACCGTTGGCTTGTCCTTGACATACATATTTCTCAATGATAGCGTAATGAGAGCGGATAAAGAATTTCCGTATCTATAGATGCCAACCATATGGAGGCATATCAAGGTTCCTTTAACCTATTAAATCCTACAGTGAATTTACGCGGTCCTGTTTAAAAATATTTTTGATTGGAGCGAAAAGATATGTTTTTCTTAATAAAAGAAGTCTTAGAAGAAGTAAATAAATCAGCTTTAAATAGTGCTACTGAGCAATATGTTGCAATTCTTACCACTAAGGAATGGGAAACCGACAAAGAAACTTTTGATATGGGGATAGAAATCGAACCCGATTCAAGTGAGATTTTCTCTACTATGGCTGAAGTAAACTATGATTCACTTACCGGAACTTTTTCAATACCAGACAGAAGTAATCTTTCAAACGACAGTACCTTTGCTTTCGCGCTTGATGAAAAAGGAATTGTATTTATAGACGATTCCGGTGAATCAGAGAAGTATATTCGTAACATCCAGAAGACGCGCCACTGGAAGCTTCCCAGTCTTGAACGCTTTATTTATGATTTTCTCGATCAGATCATCAAGGACGATCTTCGCTTAATGGAGAAATATGAGCGCGAGCTTGATTCCATGGAACAGGCTATTCTAAGCGAAGAAGAAAATCTTAACTCAGGAAGAGTAAATGATATCAGAGGCGATATCCGTGATCTTCTGATTCATTATGAGCAACTCGCAGACATGGCTCAGGAATTTGAAGAAAATGAAAATTGCTTCTTCAAAACAGATAATCTCAGGTATTTTCGTCTATACCTTAATCGCATAGCAAGACTCCGTGACAGATCTGTCTCCCTTCGTGACTACACAATGCAGATACGCGATTTATACAAAGCTCACCTCGATATTAAGCAGAATCGTATTATGACCATTCTCACGGTTGTAACCACTATTTTTATGCCTCTCACACTCATTGTCGGATGGTATGGCATGAACTTCAAATACATGCCTGAATTGGAGTATCGGTACAGTTACCCGATTGTATTCGGTGTAAGTATTGTAATTGTTGTTTGTAGCTTATTATTCTTTAAGAAAAAGAAATGGCTCTGATTTTCTTAACTGTGTGATAAATCTGTGATACACGCTAGTGTCTTGTCTGAATGACAATTTGATAAATTACTTGTCTAATTCTCAATACGCTTCGTCATCTTCAATCGCCGTAGCCACCGCTACGACTC
>NZ_JNKH01000081.1:0-3249 GCF_000701985.1 Butyrivibrio sp. WCE2006
AAATCCTATATTCAAGACGTAGAACATTCTCACGCTCAGCGCAGCAAGTGCTCAGAGCTGTCTGAACAGTAACTTTAACACTCATTATAGTTTTGACAACTTTATAAAGTGTAAATAGGCTGCAAATCTAAAAGTAAAGGTACATATTATAAATGGAAAAAGAAATCTTCAATGAAGAACAACAGCATTTAACCAAAATCTACAACAAGTTGCTTGAAATGAAAAATGACCTGGAATCCCAGATCAAAAAACTGGACGAAAAAGCTACTGACGAGAAAAACGACATCCGTGACAATATTCGATTTGATTACGCTGACATAGAAACTACTATGGAAACCTTAGCTGAAATTGAGGTTTGGAATCGCTATATTGACACTTACAATGTTGAAAGCAGTTCACTTGGTAACAGATTAAATACTGTTAATAAACTATTGGAATCCCCTTATTTTGCCAAAATTCAGGTTCAATTTGACCCTTCAGAAGCCCCGGAGGACTATTATATTGGTCGTGCTGCCATTTCTCAAAATGGTTACAGCCAGATGATAATTGACTGGAGATCTCCTATTGCAGAGGTTTACTATAATCAGCAAAACGGCCCAACCTCCTATATGGTCGAAGACAGAGAAATCCCTGTTAATTTACTATTAAGACGCCAGTTTGATTTACAAAAAGATAAACTTATCTCCTATTTTGATACTCAGATTGCCATAGAGGACCCTCTGTTATTGCAGTCACTTTCACAGACTCGTTCGGATAAAATGCAGGCAATTACTGCAACCATACAAAAAGAACAAAACACCGTTATCCGATATCCTGATGTCCCGTTTTTATTGGTAAATGGCATCGCCGGAAGTGGAAAAACTTCTGTTTTATTGCAACGAATTGCATATCTTTTCTATCAAAAGAGAGATTCTCTGCGTCCAGACCAGGTTTGTCTTATGACGCTAAACCCGGTTTTCCGCGACTATATCGATAATGTCCTTCCGGATATGGGAGAAACCAATCCTCTGACATTGACCTGGCAGGAATTTGCTGAGATGGTAGAGACTCCTTTTTCAGAAAATGCATACGATTTTACCGATACCGATAGCTTAAGAAAGATACATGAAATCCTGCCAACTCTTACGCCTGAAGCAGCTGATTTCTTTGATATAAAACAAAAAGGAAATCGTGTTCTGTCAAAAAAAGAGGTGCTTTCAGTTGTTAAGAGCTTCTCTCAATTTCCTATGGGAGTCCGCCTGATTCAGACTGTATCTGATGAACTTGAACATAGAGCCAAAAACGTGCTTAAAAATATTGATCATAATATGGACAGCGAATCCGGATCAGTTGCAAAATCCGATTCTGCTGAAAACAATCGAATTGAAAATGATCTTGGCGGTGCACTTCATAATATCAGACACTGTAACTTCATAAATGTCATACATATAGCAAAGCGTATTCTCGGAAAATCACGCATAACCGCAGCAGAATGGTTTTACACACGTATGGAACTTACAGGAGAATGTGATCGTAACATGCGTTATGTAATGGTGGATGAAGTTCAGGACTATACTATGGCACAGATGCTTATTTTCAGGAAGTATTTCCCCAATGCCCGCTTCATGCTCCTTGGTGATGAATTTCAGGCTATCCGTGAGGGTACGGTTACCTTCAACGAGCTAAAAGATATGGCAAAGGCAGATAAGAAACCCTTCGTAGAACTTCCCTTATTGACAAGCTATAGAAGTTCACCGGAAATTACTGACATGTTCGCTGCTATCCTTCCGGAAGAAAAAAAGCTGATGATTTCCTCCGTAAAACGCCCAGGTGCAAAAGTCTCCGTGATAAAGTGTAGTTCTGATGAGGAACACTTATCTGAACTCAATACCCAGATATCCAAATTCGAGAAAGAGGATGGCCTTACTGCAATCATTTGCAGAAATCAATTTAATGCTGATAAGCTTTTCACTGCGTTAAATAGTGATTCTATACCAATGATAGCAGAAAACAATGCACTTCCTAAAAAAGGTAGCTTTATCATTGAATTAAAACTCGCAAAGGGATTGGAATTCGACAATGTAATCCTTGCTGATGCAGATCCGGTATCTTATCCTGATGACGAGCTCGGAAAACATTGCCTATATACAGCCATGTCCCGTGCCACAAGACATCTTGCAATCCTTGCAGTAGGTGACTTGTCTGCAAATGTACATTGATTTACAATTCACAGATTAAACACAAAATGTACACTTTGTTTTACGATTTTAACTGTATTATAAAAAGCATCAAGAGAAAAACATTTCTTGATACTCCCTCATAAAACATAAACTTTTCTTCAAAAAACAAAGCTGGCGTAACCGTGACAAGGCGCCAGCTTTCCCCATTAATAAACGTTTTGTTCAGGATATATCCTTTCTTTGCAAGGATTATCCAATTTCAGACAAAAATAAGCCCTCTATGACTTATTGCGAAAAATGGAAAAGGTCTGCAGTAATCCGGCTTTGCCAGATACTCTTTCTGTTTTTCTGAGGAAAACAACTAATTTGCAATAATTAGGAATCCTCCTGAAATCTCAAAAGCCTCAGCATTTTTATGTACTTTCTCACAAAAATTATCCGGTACAATAGCAAAAGGTTCTGCTGATATAGGTGCCCCATCTTTTATACTCTCAAGGTTATTCGGAAAATCTGATAATTCCAAAAATGTCTGGATTATATCAACAAAAGGCAGCTCCCATAACCCTTTAGCTACACGTATTAAGTTATTAATCTTATTATCATCATACGAAATCTTCCCTTTTTCTATTGTTAAAAGTTCATCTTCCGGAATTATGATATGTATTGTAAATATGCCATCCTCAGGATTATTCATAATAAATGATCTTACTTCTGATAAATCCTTATATTCATAAAGAAGCTGCAAATAATCACTACTGAGATCATCTTCAGAGGACATTCTGAAGCATTTCTCAAGCTTTTCCTGGTTGAAAGCTATTATCTTTTCATAAGGCATATCCATATAATCCCAGTATCCGCTGAGAAATTTCATTCCCTGCATCGATAACTTGTCATAAAAATCCTTCAGAATAGTATCATATATATTCCTTTTATTACATTCTGCTACCAAAGAAAAGTAAGCCGGCATCTCATCTTCTCCCACCACATATTCGTACTGGACCAGGTCCTCGCAAAGCGAGGGGCGTGTCCTGCCAAAGGCAGGATTCTTAAACGATTTTCCTTATTGCGTTCAAGAAGTCATCATTTCCCA
>NZ_JNKH01000082.1:0-2933 GCF_000701985.1 Butyrivibrio sp. WCE2006
CCCGCTACTCAATTTGCCTAGATAGCTCAGTTGGTAGAGCAGAGGACTGAAAATCCTCGTGTCCTTGGTTCGATTCCGAGTCTAGGCATCTTTTTAATTAATTATTTCTTTAGCAGATCCTACAGTTCTTTTTATGATTCAAATTATGAATTTGATTAATTTACATCAATTACTTTGATTGCTTTACATGTTAAAATCCAAATAGTTGTTAATTAACAGCCACAATATTGGAGGGTGAAAATGTCTAGAGTAGTCACATTTCCTGATCGTATGCTTATTGATGGTTTTGTTTATGAGAAGCAGGGTTATAACAACGAGGGTGGTGTTTTCTATAATTCTAAGGATAACCCATCTGATATTACAAGCAAATTTATAAGTCTTTATCCTGATGGAAAACTTACTTATTTGTATGATGGGCTTGAACTTATATGGAATAAAGACTTTAAGATTATTAATTGAATATAGTATGTGCAATATTATTATATTGCATATAATTAGATAGGATTTCGTTAGCGGAATCCTTTTTTTAGTATGGGTAAAGAAATTATTGAGGTATAGTTAATCGAAAGAAGGAGGATTAATGAAGGCTTTAGAAGAGAAGATAGTAGAATGTGGGAAAGTTTATCCGGGAAATATTCTTAAAGTAGATAGCTTTTTAAATCATCAGATAGATGTAGATATCCTTGATAAGATTGGGCAAGCCTTTTATGAGAAATATAAAAATAAAGATATCACAAAAATACTTACAATAGAAGCTTCCGGTATTGCAATAGCATGCTTTGCAGCCAAATATTTTCATGTACCGGTTGTATTTGCAAAAAAATCCAAAAGTTTAAACATTGGAAAGGATGTATTCGTTTCAAGAATTAGTTCTTATACATATAATAAGGAATACGATGCGACAATATCACGTGAATTTCTTAATTCAAATGACAACGTTTTGATTATTGACGATTTTATCGCTATCGGAAATGCTATGAAAGGCTTAATAGAGATATGTAATCAGGCTGGTGCAAATATTTGCGGAATAGGGATTTGTATTGAGAAAGGATTTCAGCATGGCGGGGATGATTTACGTAAAATGGGATACGATTTAACTTCTCTTGCAATAATAGATAATATGACTGATGATGGTCAAATATTTTTCAGGGAACAATAGCAAAAATGTGTTATAATCTTCTTCGTGCAATATTTTAGAGGAGAATGATAATTTAGTGAACGAACTTAAAAAGAGAATTATTACAAAGCTTGCTCTTTCTGCAAGGAATTATAACGAAAATCATAAGAAAAATGCAAAACTGATAACATATATGGTTCTTGCGGTCATTGTTCTGATAAATATTATTTTTATTATACCTGAGTATATTCTTTCCTTATTGAATTATATTTTGGGACTTATAAAGAAGGGTAAAAAGATAATAATTATTGGAGCGATTGTTATCTTAGGAGTGCTTGGAGTAGTAGTATTTGATCGTAATAAAGAGAAATTCATTGTTAATCGTGAGAATAGTGGTAATAATGAAGAACTGGCAGCATTAGAAGCAGATAGTGAAATAGAAGATGATTTAGGTGATTCAGATATTAGTAATGTCGAGGTTGAAGATAACAGCAACGAAAGTTTACCGGATGTAGATCAATCAGATGAGACTATTTCTGAGGATGGTGAACTGTCGACTGAAGAAATTCCTGATGACAAAGAGCAGGATAAAAAAGATCAAGTTGCTGACAAGAATATAAATTCTGATGCTCAGGAAAAAGAAGAAAATAATACATCAGGTAATATGGGTAACCGTACTACAGAAGATACAGAAAATGTAGGAAATACAGACATTAACAATGATGATGACTCTAAAAAGGATTCTGATACTAATAAAAGCACAGACATAAATAAAGATACGAACATAAATAAGAATACGGAGATTAAAAAAGAAACCGGTATTAATGAGGATAATAATAAGAGTACAGAGTCTGAATCCGATGAAGGCGTAGTTAATGGCAATGATGTAGATGATAGTAATGATGTAGATCATAGCAATGATGCGGAGATTGCTGAGTCTTCAAAGGCTAATAATGAAGGTGGATTATCTAAATCTACGAAAAATAGCAATATTACTAAAGCCAATGATGAGGAAGCAGAAGACAGAACTGCGGATAAGTCTAATGCTTCAGAATCAGATACTGATTGGGAGCCATGTGATGTTGATTTAACGAGTCTTAAAGATGAATATCCTGAGACTGTAGGGTGGTTATTTATTGAGAATACATCCATTTCATATCCAATAATGCAGGGCTCAGACAATGAAAAATATCTAAATATCGGATATACAGGAGAGGAAGCTAATACAGGAGCAATTTTCCTTGATTACAGGTCTGCAGAGGATTTTAATGACTCAAATTCTATAATTTATGGGCACAATATGAAAGATAAATCCATGTTTGGAAAGCTTAGAGATTATAGAGAGAGTAAGGAATACTATAATGATCATCAATATTTTCAAATAATAACACCTGATGCTGAATATAGGTATAAAGTATTTGCTTACATGGATGTTCCTAATGATTCAGTAATTTATGATTACACTGGGGAAGAAGCTAAAGCATTTGTGGCAGATGCTGAACCTGTAAGAATTAAATCGTATATGGACTCTGAGATACCTGTAAATAAAGATGATAAGGTTGTTATTCTTTCAACATGTACATCGCAGGATGATTTAAGATTTGTAGTTTTAGGAGTATTAGTAGATACCAAAAGATAACCTTAATTTACCTGAGGAAGATGGTAAGAAATTGATATCGAATTTATAAGAGTCAATAATGGTGAAGAGATGGATGAGTATCCTAGTGTCTTGTCTGAATGACAATTTGATAAATTACTTGTCTAATTCTCAATACGCTTCGTCATCTTCAATCGCCGTAGCCACCGCTACGACTCA
>NZ_JNKH01000083.1:0-2884 GCF_000701985.1 Butyrivibrio sp. WCE2006
TAGCTTGCAAAATTCATCTGCGCACCAGTCGCATCCATAGCGGAGCGCTTTTTATTCAATAGGAAATCCGAAGGAATTTCCTATTGAACAAAAAAATGCCAGGGGTAAGTGTAACTTTTGCCCCTGGCATTGTCATATCAAAGTATTTCTGCAACCGCTTCCCCCATCTTCACAGGGAACTCAATTCCTCTTCTGGATCGCTGTTCTATTCCACTATTCAGCTTTATCTTGTCCTTGGGAATAAGAACAATTATTGTAGATCCTCCGTACTCAAAATGTCCCTTCTCTTCGCCCCGCTTCACCACTGCTGCAGCAGGATTATCATTTGCTATCCTTCCAACCAGCATGGCGCCTACCTCCATCTGAATGCAGCGGCCAAGCTTATCATTATCTATCACTGAGTACTGTCTGGAATTTTCTGTAAATACCGGCAATTCAGAAAGAGCAACCGGTCTTACAGTATGATAAAAGCCTTTGATTTTTCTGTCTTTGTACTTTTGACCATCAGTAAAGTAAACATATCTGTGATAGTGATCCACACAAAGCCTGTAAACCAGGCAATATCCACCATCAAAGCTCTCTGCCAGTTTCCTGTCTCTAAGTAGACTCTTCACTGTAAATTTACTCTGCTTGACATTAAGGACAGTTCCCCCGGATATCCTGCATACTTTAAGATAACCGTCACATGGAGCTATCACCTTGTCAGCGTCCTCACATACAGGTCTGAGTCCATCCTTAATTCTTCTGCAAAAGAAATCATTAAATGAATGAATATCATCAAGAACATAGTCATCCATTTTTATGTTATTCCTTTTTGCAAAAGGTCCTATAAGCATTTTTGAAATTTTAAGATCAAGTATTCTGCCCGCCAGATCGGATACAGGTTTCATCGTAAGTGGCTTTAGTATTATTCTTCCAACAGTTGTCTTATAAAGTAATTCAAGTGTATTCATAGATTAGTTACCAAAATATAAATATTTATCGCAAATTCAACAGCGCCTATAGCTGATAAAAAGATGATCACCTTAAGTCCGGGCTTAGGTATTTTGAAATTCCCTATGAAAAGAACTCCGACAATAAGCAGCATCCAGAAGTAGAAAAATGTCAGATCTGCTCTGGTAAAATAATGCACTATCAACGTCAGCGGAAAAATAAGAGCTGCAGCCGTAACAGGAAGTCCTGTGAAATATTCCTTACCGATTGTAGCCTTTTGTTCTGCTCTTTCAGATACTGTTGCATTGAAATATGCAAGTCTCACAAGAGCTGTCAGAATATAAAAAGCGGCGATAGAAAGAAGCAGCACTACCATCCAGATTTTTGCAGTGTTTCCGCTTCCTCTTACTACATCACGAAATGCTCCATTTATTCTGAGCTGGGCAATTCCTATAGATACGGGAAGTATCCCAAAACATATCAGATCAGAGAGTGAATCGATCTGAGCACCGAATTCTTTTTCAAAATCGGATCTGTTTTTCTTTGTTCTGGCAACAGTTCCATCGAAAGCATCAAGGATTCCTGACAACATCAAAAATACTGCTCCCCCGTATGGATGTCCAATTCCGGTCATAGTGATAATAATACCTATCGCACCGGAAATTGTAGATAAATAAGTCAGAATAACCGTATAATCATATACGCCTATCATCTTTTTTTCATTTTCCATAAATATCCTCCAAGCGTTATCAGCCCGCTTATAATAACACAAAAATAAAATGATATGCCACGGCTCACCATATCGAGCTGAAGTGCGGCTTCATGTGTCATTATTTTTGAAAAGCCGTCTATCATCAGATAATCCGATATTCCCATGGCACCCGGAATCGGGACAAAATTGTACCCGATAGTAATAAGGCACTGCTTTGAAAAAAGTGTCACACAGTCTCTGGCTTTCCCTCCAAGACACAGATGCATAAACATCGGAACTGCTATCTGAGATGCACGCTGCAATACATTATATATAAAAGCCTTTACAAGTATCCGGTTCTTCCCGGCAAACATTTCAGCACAGTTTTTATAATCCTCGTGTACCTTATCCAGTTTTGACACCCTCTGATCACTTATCCTGATGAGCTTTTTACTATTAATGAAATTCACAACCCGTTTAATAAAACCAAATAAACTGTCGCTCCTTTTCAGTAAAAAGAAAAACAAGAGTATAAGGGCTGTTAGTGCAACAAAACCCGCCATTATAAATATTCTCGGAACCAATCCGAACTCTCTGAAAAAATCCGGATTCATAATGATGGAAATTATTCCAAGAAATCCAATCGCCCCGGTGTACATCATCAGATTCAGGATAAGCGTTGCTGAAATCACTCCCGTGGGAATCCCATCCTCATGCATAAAATACGCACTTGCCGGCTGTCCTCCTGTAGCGGATGGGGTTATTGCTGAAAAGTACACATCAGATGTACTGTATATCAACCCTTTAAAGACACTTCGCCTGTAATTAATTCCTTTAAGAATACTGCAAATCGCCACGCCTTCGAAGAAAACATAGGCCGCGGAACATATAATCGCAATTATGAGGTACGTTTTTTTACCTGTTGATATAACCTCATACAAATGAGCAAACGAAAGAGTCTTACTCTCTCTAAATATTGCCCAGACGGTAACTGCAGCAAGTAAGGCCGAAAAGAACATCCAGAAAACCTTTTTCGTGCCGCTGCGTTTAGTTTTTGACATTTAAACAAAAGCCTTTCTTAACAAATGGTATATAGCCAAGATATATCTGTATTATTATACTAGAAAAGAGAAGCCACGCACAATCGACTTATTTGATGGCAGTAGGTTACTGTTCAGACAGCTCTGCGCACTTGCTGCGCTGAGCGTGAGAATGTTCTACGTCTTGAATATAGGATTTGCCCCTTTGCCGAAGGCAACT
>NZ_JNKH01000084.1:0-2754 GCF_000701985.1 Butyrivibrio sp. WCE2006
TCCGAGGTTTCTGCGGAGCAGAAACTTCCATTTCATAATAAAAAAGCCGGAGTTCTGCGTGGTTGGATGACTTTCATACCTACTTCTCTTAGGGGTGGAATTCACTAACTCTTAACAGGACAACGTGAACTCGACTTCTGATTGTCATACGCATTTTTCCGACTTTTGTGCTATTATAGCCGTAAATGTGGATAAAATCCATCATTTTTGTAAAAAGAAAACTCCACCCCGTGGAATTTACTCCTACAAGGTGGAATTTACTCTTACAAAGTGGAATTAACTATTACAAGTCACCATTTCAACAGAATTGAATATAATCTTCAGTTTAGAATTGCTAAGATTAAGGGTAGTAATCAGCTTGAAATGTATCATTATGAGAATGATGATAGACATGTAAAGGATAAATTCGATGTTAGCATTATTCCTGGAGCAGTGTCTGAAGGAGGATATTATCTTTTTAAGGTAACGAAAAGATATGGAGATTCCATTAGTGATGTGTGGCCTCAGTATAGTGCCTTCACAAGAATGGAGGAAGTAACCGGGCTCAATATGATCAGCTGGATCCTCATGCCCACTGCAGGAGCAAGAACCGGAAGTGGCAATGGTGGAAATACTGTTAAAGGTGTTATTTCTACAATGGATGAGATGATTCTGGGTGATTGGAAAAATCCAAATGGTAACTACCTTAATGCCAGATATGATCCTGATCTTATATATGATTACACATATAGGATTTATGTAGAAAAGCTTCCGGAGGATACAACAACTCCTGCGGCACAAATAAGAACATATGAGGGCAAGGAGTATGTTCCTTACAAGTCAGGTTCAGAAACTACGATTGATGAAAGTACATTGGGAGTAAGATCCAGAGCTGATTTTTCGGGACAGCATCATCCTGATTATCCGGGATTTGAATATGAAAAAACGGAAAATGAGGAAAATGGCAGAGAAGGAAATGTACAAAAAAGAACTGTTTATTATTACTACAAGAGATTATCAGGTGTTGTAGCATACTATGATGGTCTGTTTGTAAATGGTCACGATGCAGAAGAAGATGGTTCTGAGGCAATAAATAATACACGTTTACTAGAATACGAGGGTAGAGGACATTTGTATGACAGTGATCCTATTCTATATGATGCGAGTGTAGGAAATAGCATTAAGGATACTGAAAAATACAAGAATCCCCCGTCTCGTGAAGGATTTATTTTTGATGGCTGGTTTACAGATGAACAGTGCCTGAACAGATTTACATTTACAGATAAAAATGGTCATGACCTTACAATGAGTAAGGATAACATCACTGTATATGCAAGATGGATCCGTAAAGAGTATCGTATATTCCTTCATCCGGATGTTCCTACAACGGAAACAACATATAAGGACAACTTTGAAGCAGCTGGTTTAAGTGCTTCCTTTAGGGTAAATTATGGTGAGAAAATTGAAGGTATTGATAAAGTAATAAGAGATGATAAGAAGCTGATAGGCTGGTATACAAAGACAGTTGTGGATGGAAAAGATGTCTATAAGCCATTCAATATCGAAGCCTATGCGCTTAATGATTCAACAGCCCCGGACACATATGATAAGTCAAGATCTACCGAACTTGATGCTTTTGGTAATTCTACAGAGAGTACAAATAAAGATACAAACCGTAGGTGGATATTAAATAGCCTTGATCTCTATGCTAGGTGGCGTGATGAACTTATTGGTGCCGATGGTATTAATGTTTATTACTATGTAGAAAATGGCACAAAGCAAATCTATGTGGATGAGACAAAAGATGTACTTTATGCAGATCAGGCAACTGCGACTGCACTTGATATTCCTTCAGAGTATGCTGAGATAACATCTGAGGATAAGATCTTCTCACATTGGGTTGTACAGAAATACAATAATACAACCGGCGAATTCGAAGACACAGATACAGTTGTAAAAGAAGGCCATGAATATGGTGTATTTAAGTCTGACGCTAAGAAGACAGATTTAAGAAGTTCAGAGACAGAAGATCCTAAATTCAGATATGAAGTTCATCTGAAGGCAGTTTATAAGCCTAAGAAGGATGATAATATCAAGACCACAAAGATTATCTATAATGGTAATGGTGGAACAACAAGTCTGGCTTCAGATGAGTCTCAGAATTGTACAGTAAATACAGATAAGACAACAGTAAAGTATGATAAGCTTCAGCTTAACACAGAACTTACGATAACAGATGCCGGCTTTACAAGAGAAAATTATGAACTTCTTGGATGGAAAAAGTACGAGCCTAACGCTGAGAATGTCTATACAGTTGATTTCAAGGTTGGAGATGTTGTTGGTGTTGATGAACTTCCTAACCAGAACAATACACTCTTTGGTGTTTGGAAGAAGAAAGAAGCATCATATATCGTTAAGTATTACAAGGATGAAATCGATCCTAATGATGAAACCAAGAACTGTGTAGGTGAGAGTAGCAAATTTACAGCTGAGGTTGGTACACCAATCAGGTTAGTTTCTGGTGACCAGGATGGTAAGCTAAATTATAAGAAAAATGCATTAGATAATCCTGATTACTATCTTGATGGTGTACAGCAGAATCCTGTTCCTTACGTAATGCAGGAAAGTACTTATAATCAAGATGGAACACCTGTTCCGCAGGTTATCAAGGTGCTGTATACTCGAAAGACAGCAACATATATCGTTAAGTATTACAAGGATGAAATCGATTCTAATGATGAAACCAAGAACTATGTAGGTGAGGGTACTCCTCAT
>NZ_JNKH01000085.1:0-2689 GCF_000701985.1 Butyrivibrio sp. WCE2006
TATGGATTTAATACCTAGCTTTTCAGTTGATCATACTAAGATTGTTCCCGGCATCTTTACCAGCAGAGTAGATGTTCTTGGAGACGAGAAGATTACAACTTATGACATAAGAGTTACAAAGCCCAATGTTGAGCCTGCTGTTGATGTAGCTTCAATGCACTCTCTTGAGCACATCATAGCTACATATTTAAGAAATGATGAAGAGTGGAAGGATCAGGTAATCTATTGGGGCCCTATGGGTTGCCTTACCGGATTTTACCTTATATTAAAGGGAAACCGCGAGCCTAAGGAGATTTATGATCTGCTTCTTGCAGCTTTCAGATCAGTTGAGGATGCAGATGAGGTTCCCGGTGCAACAGCAGAGAACTGCGGAAACTATCAGATGCATAATCTTGAGATTGCTAAGTGGCATGCCCGCAAATTTGCAGATTATCTTGCAAAAAATGCCGGTAAGTCTGAAATCTTTGAATATCCTAAGTCTGAGAGACTTGTAACTGAGGATGGCCGCCAGTTCTTTGATTCATAATTAATAGAAGCTTAAAGAGGATTTTGAGATGAATATCTTGGCACCATCAATTTTGTCTGCTGATTTTACAATACTTGGAAAGCAGATAAAAGAAACTGAGGAGGCAGGAGCAGGATATCTTCATTTTGATGTAATGGATGGTATATTTGTGCCTTCTATTTCCTTTGGACTTCCTGTTTTAAAGACTATTCGCAAAGCTTCCAATCAGATTTATGATGTACATTTAATGATTGAGGAACCGATAAGATATATCGAACAGTTTGCGGAAAGTGGTGCAGACATCATCACTTTTCATGTAGAAGCAGCGTCGGATCCAAGGGAAGTTATAGATAAAATACATAGTTGTGGAAAAAAGGCCGGAATGTCCATAAAACCAAAAACATCAGTTGATGCTCTAAAGCCGTATTTAAAGGATCTTGATATGGTCCTTATAATGACAGTTGAGCCGGGATTTGGTGGACAAAAGTACATCGAAGAATGTACTGAAAAAATACGCAAAACAAGGGAAATGATAACAGATATGGGGCTTAATACCGATATTGAAATAGATGGAGGTGTTACCATAGATAATATCAATGTCCCTCTGGAGGCCGGTGCAAATGTAATTGTTGCCGGATCGGCGGTATTTAATGGGGATATAACAGAAAACACCCGCAAATTGCTAGAAAAAATGTGAGTGTGTTGGCGTAAATATTTATTGCGCCTGATGATAAATTGTTAAAATATTTGTATGAAAAAATAAAGGGGAAAAGCATAAAGTATGCTTTTCTCCTTAATTTTTTCTAAACTTTCCCTTAATATCGAAATTCAATAATTTCAATATCGTATAATATTATTGTAATCTAGCCATTTTGTGAAAGTATGGGTGACAGTATGGCACATAATGTAAGAAATATATGCATAAATTGTGGAAGAATGTTTACTGCCAGAGAAAGTAATCATGCTTTCTGTTCGCTGGAATGCAAGAAAATGTACTCAAATCATTCAGGATACAGATGCAGAGATTGTAGAAATGCAGGTTGTAAAGTACGTAACGATTCTCTTGTGAATTCACCGCCTAACTGTGAAAATCTTGAGTTACACAAATCTTACAAGGTTCCAAGCGGAAAATAGTACATTGTTTAATATGTCTGAAAATTTCCAAGAATGGAAATATTATAATAAACGTAAAAAATAGTAATAAAGTTTCATAAATTGATACAAAAAAGCAATAATTAACTTGCAATTATCCGAAATAGCGTTATACTATTGTTTGGCTTTAGTTAAAGTTAAACAATGTAATGAAGAAAGGGGAACTATTTATGAAACTCAACAAACATGTAATGGCTATGAATTTAGCCGCAGTAATCGCTTTCGGTGCTGTTGCAGGCATCGTAGCACCTTCAGTAACAGGGGAAGACGTTGTTTACGCTGCGGAGCCTGTATCAGGTGGTAACCCTGTATCAGGTGGAAATGCTGCTGAAGTAGATGAAGCATTCAAGACAGCTGGTAAAGAAGTAAAGGCTGCTGAAAATGATCCTGCTGCTGCAGATCTTAAGGACACAAAGCTTGTATCAAATGGTGATGGCACAGCTACATATGCAGCTGCTAATAAAGAAGCTGAGAAGGTAGTTATACCCGGATCATTTAAGGATGCTAATGGCAATGAGATCAAGATCACATCTATCGATCCTAAGGCATTTGAGGGTTCAAAGGCTAAGTCAATTGATGCTTCTGCTGTAGCACTTACAAAGCTTGTTGCTAAGCAGTTTGCTGGTGCTAAGAAGGCTACATCAATCAAGATAAATGGTAACCAGCTCAAAGCTAAGGACATCAGCACAAAGTTCTTAAAGGGCAACAAGAAACTTAAGAAGCTTACTGTAGTAGCTAAGAGCAGGCAGTTCAAGAAGATTAAGTCAAAGCTTCAGAAGGCTGCTAAGAAGACAGGCTACAAGAAGGGTACAAAGGTTAAGAGAGTTTCAAAGTAATTGAAACATAACCGAAATTATTACAGGCAGGGAGAAATCTCTGCCTGTTTTTAATTTCTTAGGAAATTCTTATTTTATTAGAAAAATATGTAATAAATCTCGCTAGGGTAAAGTTTTTGTAGGATTGATAGAATGTAGCACAAGAATTGTGCACAACATAAATAAAAAGGACAACCTTCTGTGTTAAGGTATTTGT
>NZ_JNKH01000086.1:0-2506 GCF_000701985.1 Butyrivibrio sp. WCE2006
ACTAGTGCAGCCACTATCAAAAACATCCTGAGTGTGCTGCAGACAGTATGATCGGGGATCTTTCCGGCGTTAAGAAAATATATCTCATAACTGGCAGGACAGACCTTCGCAAGTCGATCGAGGGATTGATGGGAATCGTTAAGGATGTTTACGACCTGGATCCTTATGCCAATGCTGCATTTTTCTTCTGCGGAAGACGCGCAGACAGAATAAAAATCTTACACGCCGAGCCGGACGGCATGACATTGCTATACCATAGGTTGGATGCAGGAAGATACCGCTGGCCAAGGAACAGATCGGAGGCCCTTGAGTTATCAAGGCAACAGCTCAGGTGGCTACTTGAGGGGCTAGAGATTGAACAAAAAAGTTCAATCTCAAAGAGTAAGGGAAAGGATTTCTGAATCATAGAATCAGCTGTTTTTCTCATGAAAAAGTGAACAAAAATCCGTTTCGAAAATGCCGAAAGCCCCCGTATTTTCGGCATTTTTACAACTATTAATCATGATTAATCGATGTTAAAATATATACAGAAACGGAGATAAATCATGTCGACTTCCGAAAACAATTCCACTTTGACAAAGCCAACTGAATATAAGCCAGATGCTGGACTGAATGCCATTGATCAGTCACTTCTTCTGTCACAGGTATTGGAACTGAACAAAAGCCTTCAGGAAACTATTGCCCGCCAGACAAACACTATTGCTGAGCTGACCCGTGAGCTTGAATGGTTCAGAAGGAACATGTTCGGCAAGAAAGCCGAAACTGCCAAACGCTTTGACGAGTATGAAGGTACAGAGTTTAAGCAGCTTGGTCTTTTTGATTCCATGAGCGCAGAGCAAAAGCTCATGCTGGGACTTGAAGAAGAAAAACCAGCGGAAAAGATCACTGTTAATAGCTATAAGCGCACCAAAACTGAGCGCAAAAAGAAGCGTACAAGGGAAGAACTGCTTGCCAATGCCAAGAAGGGCGAAGATAAGCTGATCTACGCTTCTGATGAAGAAAAGATCTGTGATCTCTGCGAGTCAGAAATGAGTCATTTTGGATGGGAATACGTGCGCACAGAGGTTGAACACATCCCGGAAGAGATCATATATCATGAAGTATATGTAGAAAAGCTGATATGCAAGAACTGCAAGGAAGAAGATGATCTTTTTATTACCAAATGTGCGGTTGCACCTCCTGCATTCATCCCGCACAGCTTTGCTACGCCCTCTCTTGTTTCCTTTGTAGGATATCAGAAATATCAGATGGGAGTGCCTAACTATAGGCTTGAGAAGCACTTTGAACGTAAGGGAATCTATATATCAAGAGCATGTATGAGCAGCTGGCTTATCTGGGCGGCTGAGAACATACTGTTTATACCGTATGAAGTTCTTCATCAGCTCATAAAGCAGCGCTTTATTGTAAATGCAGATGAAACAGTTGCACCGGTAAATAAGATCGTTGAACTTGAGCCTCTTGCAGATGAAAACGGAATGCCTCTTAACGTTGTGGCTGACATAGATTATGTGGAGATCCGGAGGGAATGCGAAGCGGAAGCTGCTGACGAGACTGACGATACTGATGAGGAAAAAAACAAGGCTATCAGCGGACGTCAGAATTGCTATATGTGGATTTATGCATCTGTGTATGGGACTGATAGGCCGCTGCTGCTCTATGATTATCAGCCCTCAAGAGGAGGTTATAACTGCCGAAACTTCCTGGGATCAGATTTTTCGGGATACCTTATGACCGATGGGTTCTCAGGATACAACAAGATGGAGAATGCCAAGAGGCTGACATGCGCAGATCATGTAAGGCGTAAATGGTTTGAGGCAATCAGAAATAAATCAGGACCATTGAACTATGAAGACCCTGCTGTTGTAGGCTTCATGGCCATAAATAAAATATATCAGGAGGAAGCACTGCTGAAAGGCAAAGATCCTGATATCATAAAGGATGAACGGTTGAAAAAAGAAAAGAAAAACTGGGATGCCTTTAAGAAATGGTATGAAACCCTTGATCCAGCTGGAGGTTCTGCTCTCCAGAAGGCTGTTAATTATACCCATAATAACTGGGACAAACTCATGCGGTATCTGGAAGACGGCAGACTACCTCTTTCAAATGCTGCAGCGGAACGTTGCGCAAAATCTTATGCAACTATCCGCAAGAACATGCTTTTCCACGATACATCGAGGGGCGCCAGATCCGCTGCCATCATCAAGTCTCTTATTGATACTGCAGCTGCAAATAGCCTTGATCCTGAACTTTACCTGACAGAGCTTTTGGAACATGCCCGAGACTTCAAAGATGAGCCTGCACGGGCAGCCGAGTATATGCCATGGACTGAAAAGATGCAGACAAGGTGTAGACATAAGACCAGGAAGGAAGATCTAGGTCAGTAGGATTCCTGCCTACATGAGATCAAACTTTCTCGAAATTTCAAAAGGCCACCGGGAAGGCTTTATTTTTTAAAGCCACTCCGGTGGTCTGGTTGGTTATGAACGGGGGTACAAAAAGCGCTTAC
>NZ_JNKH01000087.1:0-2348 GCF_000701985.1 Butyrivibrio sp. WCE2006
GCTGCTTCAAGAGCCTTGATGATTGTATCAACAACTTCAATTACGATTTCGTTTGACTTCTTTGTGGAATCATTCTTTGCTGTTGCATAAATCTTAGCTGTTCCATTTGAAATACCAGTTACAACACCATCTTTTACAGTTGCAACAGATTCGTCAGATGAGTGCCAAATGATGTCCTTGGAGAAGCTATCGCCGTAAACCTGAACATCAGCATTGATAGTAAGTGTTCTATCAATATTTACTTCTGTTGCATCACTGGTAAGTACAATTCCTTTATATCCGCCAACTACTACAGATACTTCTTTTGTAAAGGCTCCATCATCTGCAACAAATTCAACTGTTGTCTCACCAGGCCCAACAGGAGTAATCGTAAATTCCGTCATGTTAGCTGCTGTAGGATAAGGGCCACCTGAAGTTTTCTCCGCTACCGTAACAACATCTGTATCATTTGATTTAGGAGTAACAGTAGCAATAGTAGCTATTTTGGCAGGATCAACTGATCCATCAGGTAATACGGTTGCTTTCACATCAATTGAAGTAGGTGTGGTATTATCTTCAAATGTGACATTGTCTTTGTCAAGCTTAAGGTCTGTTGCATCAATCGCACCGTCAGCCTTTACAACTACAGTGATCTCTTTACTATCAACATTTCTGTTATTATCGTGTACTTTTACTTTGTAAGCCTTTTGAGATGTAAACTTATACCCGCTTTCGTAAGATGATGAGATATCAGTTGCATCAGCTAACAATTTATAGTTTGCTCCAAGTGTCTTAACTGCTGTACCATCTGGTTCATAAACAGTGAACTTAACTGTATCATTTTCTTTTACAGTAGTCTTATCAGCTGCAACAGAAGGCAATTTATCAGTATCTAATACAACATTAATTGTTACTGTAGTAGCCAATATGCCAGGTATAGTAGAACCATCCTTTTTAGTTGCTGCAACAGTAACGTTCTCTCCTGCTGTTACTTTTTTGAATGGGCTGACAGGAGTAATCGTTACCTTACCGCCATCAGGAGTTATAGTAAAGTATGTTGTAGAACTTGGTGTCCAAGTATACATAACATCATCCGTAGTAGGCATATCTGCATTAGCAGGATCTACAGATGCAGTAAGAGTAACAGCGCCTTTTCCTTCATTAATAGTAACTGTACTAGTTTTTTCATCATAATTAGCACCAGTAACTGTATATTTATATGTTGGATTAGGGAGAATTGTCACTGTCTTATCAACATATCCTGAATAGTTTATAGGATCTCTTCCAGCTGCCGTACCATCAGTAGCAGTTGCTTTAATGGAATATCTTACAGTTGCTGTTGTCTTTTTATCAACATTATCAGCTTCAATTGTCCATTTGTTATCGTCAGTTCCGTCCTTAGTAACATCACGGATGCCACCACCACTTACTACATACGCATTATAAGATGTAGCTCCTAAAGTATAACCGGTAGGTGGAGTAGGTGCTCCGCCAATCATAGTGACGAGTTTAGCACCACTGCCTGCTGCACCCCCATTTGAAGTGATCTCTATTTTATCCGGGTCTACCACTACATTCAGAGGTTCATCAATACCACTAGCTTTAGCACCAACCTTACCGTCTATTGTTAATGCTGCTACAGCGGTCTCTCTCCCAGGTGGAGTTATCGCTAACTCTATATCAGTATTCTTAATTGCATTATCATTAATTGTCAGTACCCCATTTGTATATGTTGCACTACTACTACCTTTAGTCAATTTACCTGCGCATGCCATTGAAATATCTTCATCATCATCCTTTACCAATACAGTGTAAGATTTTCCAGCTGTAAAAGTCATACCTGTAGGCGTTGTATCTCCCTCAACACTCACAGAATAATTATTAACTGTAAAAGTAGCAGTCTTAGTAATACTATTGGCAGTAGCCTCTAATGTATATACACCTGAAGGAACTGTACTAGCCGCAACAGTTATATCTTCTTTATCCGTGGCTTTTTTGTTTCCTCCAGTCGACTTAGTGACCGCCGTAGGAGTCTCCGTAAACTTACCGCTAGTTACTGGAGTACCACTTTTGTCCTTAATTACCACAGTCATCTCGTCGCCTTCATTATCAGCTTCTACCGTTTCATCAAGCGTCACAGTTATCTTATCCGTTCCATTTGCTAGAAGCATGTTTTGGGAAAGTGTCAGACTTGTTGCTGTCACAGCCGCCTGTGCCACAATACTAGTAAACGGCGCTGCGACAACGCTCAGATTACTTACAGCCAGCGCACCTGCCAGTGCCCATGACCATATTCGTTTGTTTTTCTTCATAAAGTTTTCCCCTTTCATATGAAATGTGTTTGTCCTTTGTCGCGACAAAGTCAGGAG
>NZ_JNKH01000088.1:0-2240 GCF_000701985.1 Butyrivibrio sp. WCE2006
GATAAATATATCAGAAAAGGATTAGAAGTAGCCCAGAGAACCTGGGAGAAAGGAAGAATCCAATCACTTTTCTAACATGATTGGATTATACGTGATATTATGCTGGAAAATGCTTTAAAAAACGCCTTTGGTATAAACTGTCATTTGGAACAAATTAAACTAAAAGGGTTACCTTTATACATGGTATCAGGAAGAGTCTTCTATAGTGCTGTAATGGGAGATGCATCATTTTTGATTGTCAAATTGTCAGACCGGGAGAAGTTCGGCGTTGTGGCATTCAAAAAGCAGCTTTCTCAGTATATGGAAAAGACAGGGCTTAATGCGGCATTTTGCTTTGATGACATCACAAGAGTACAAAGAGATGCGTTGATAGCAAAAGAGATTCCGTTTATTTCATTACCGGATCAGATTTTTTTGCCTTTCCTTGGGGTAATGCTAAGTAATAACTTAAAAAGAAAAATGATTGTGTCTACAGACAAAATGATGCCAGCAACGCAATGCCTTTTTCTTTATCTGTTATACCAAAGTGGAAATGACTTTTTCATAAAAAAGCAGGCTGCAGATGATCTTGGATTGACGAAAATGTCAATTACCAGAGCTTCAGAGCAACTTAAGCAGATGGACCTTATCAGAGAAGAACGAGTAGGAAAAGAGATAAGGATGGTTCCTAACTATAGAGGGCGTGAGCTATTTGAGGTAGCAAAGGATTATCTCATCAACCCTGTGCAGAAGATTGTCCATACAAAGATTACAAAAGAAGAAGGATTGTTCATCGCCGGAGAAACGATGCTAAGCAGACATAGCATGCTTGCTGCACCAAGCGAGGATGTATATGCTGTCGTTAAAGGCAGCGATATTGTGAGCGGCTTTGAAGAGGTAGATACGAGATGGCAGGATGATATTAGGACGAGTAGAGTAGAACTTTGGAAATATGATCCGGGACTATTTGCAAATAACGGCGAAGTAGATCCGGTATCACTTGCCATGAGCCTGTCAGACAATGCGGATGAACGTGTTGAAGGCGAATTACAAAGCTTTTTGGAGGAGTATAAATGGTAGCGGGAATTGATTCTTTTAGAGATAAATTCAGAGGATTTGAAGATTGCTACACAGTCATTGGAGGAGCAGCCTGCGATATTCTTATGTCGGAGGCTGATATTGATTTCAGGCTGACCAAAGATATTGATATGATTCTGATCTTAGTGGATAAAAAGGAAGAGTTTGTAAAAACCTTTTGGAAATATATCAAGGAAGGAAAATACAAATGCGGCTGGAAAAACAGTGATAAAATGCATTTTTACAGATTCACTGAACCGATTGATGGATATCCTGTGATGATAGAACTGTTTTCAAGAAAGCCTGGGTACAATTTTGAAGTCGAAGAAGGGATTATACCAATTCATATAGATGATGATACTTCCAGTTTATCGGCAATTTTATTGAACGATGATTTTTATGATTTTATGTTAAAAGGGCGAAGAGTTGTTGATGGTATCAGTGTTTTAGGTGCTGATTATATAATTCCTTTTAAAATGTATGCCTGGGTTGATCTGAAGCGAAGAAAATCAAAAGGGGAACATGTTAATGAACGCGACTATAAAAAGCATAAGAACGATGTGTTCAGGCTTCTTCAGATAGTTGACCCTGAAGTAAACATAGAGACCGAAGGACTTGTTCGCGAGAGTATTGAAGCGTTTCTGACAGAAGTTATATCTGAACCTGTAAGGATAGAGCAGCTTGGATTACAGATATCTATGGAGGATGCTTTAGAAATCCTTCGTTCAAAGTACTTATAAGAACAATTAATAGGAAAAGCGCCTTTTAGGAGGCGCTTTTTCTCTGCCTAGGTCTATTAAAGTTTTGCAGGCTCTTTCTTTATGCTCTTGGCGCGGTTGCTTCCGTTTTGAGACTTCCGGATCGGAGGAAAAATGGAAGTAAGAACAAACACAAGAGAGATTGGAGAAAGAGAGGCATTTAATTATCTAAGGAAAAGATGGTCAAAAATAGATGATCCAGTAAAAATAATTACAGATTTACAGAAATATCAGGATATGGGGATATTACAGAAAAAGTACCTGGCAATAAGAGATATCAATCACTTCATGAGATGATAAGCACGATGTACCCGGAAGATAGATGTGGTGATATAGCTAAAAAATGGGTGAGTGATATCAAAAAGAATAACAAAAAATATCTTTCATAAAAAGAATATTAAAAAAGAGAAATAGTAGAAGAAGTTA
>NZ_JNKH01000089.1:0-2012 GCF_000701985.1 Butyrivibrio sp. WCE2006
TATAGGTTATTGTTAATTGTTATAGACTGACAAGAGCGTCTTTAAGGAGACAGATTCTACCTGCCACAGAAAACTTGTATCCTCGGATACTTGGGACATGGAAGTTCGGTTTCACATGTCCCGATATTTTTTATATAAAATAAAATTTTTGATTTATGGGTTCTTCGGCTTTATTACACTCCGCTAATAACATCCACTATTTCGTTAATGTTCATGCATTCTTCATTTCGAGGATTTAAGATTTGATCAATAAAATCCTCAGCATTATCAGCTGTAACTACAGAATAAATATCACTACAATGAACATATGCAGGATTGTCTCTTTCAACAGCACGAATAAATGGTGTAAACATGTACCTGCCTTCAGGTAATGGCACTATTTCCTTCTTTGTTTCCACGCTCAACCTCCACATATTTTTCTGATTATTGAATACTACAGTCACAGTTTTTAACAGATAATCTATATTAACAATGTCCAAGATTTCTCTTTCTTCTAGCTGATGCACCAAGGAAGAAAAGAATTTATCAGCCCTTTCATGATATTCATCAATATTAGAATTTGATAAAAAAATCCCGCAGGATCATCGGTATCGAACAATTCATGTATAAGATCTTCCAACTCTTTACCCGTACTGAATTCACCGGTTCTGCACCTACTGCCATGATGCAATATGACCGAGTAGCTTTCATAACGATCCCATCCATCTTCGCAATCCCAATTGTTACTGCAATTTCTCCCAAACATAGTATTGGGAATAATATCAGTAATATACGATGTATCCTCGTCAAATATGTATGCACTTCCATATATCCTTATACTGTCCGCGGAACTAAAATATTCAGTTTTTTCGACATTAGGAAATCTTTTTGCAAAATCCATACACAGAGTATACATAGATTCTCTTCTCCTTACACAGCACAACAGATCCGTCAAATCTGTTCTAATATCTGAAATCTTTCCTGAGAAATCTCAATCCTAGCCATTCTGGTCACAACATCCCAATCATATCCATCTTCCAGGGCGTTTTTAAAACAGTTCACGAACCACCTGACATAGTGTTCCAATACTGTTTTAAATAAATCTGCATTAGCCACGCCTTCATCTACCGGATATTCTTGGTGTTTTTTCATATATTCGTCATAGTTCTTCTGCGCATTTTTACTGCAATAATCATCAAAAGAGCCTTTATCTAAGTATGTCAGTGTCAAATACCAAAATCGCCTATATGTGCTTAAATAAAATAAATAAGCGTTGCTCCCAACCGAACCGTCTAGATTATAAGCAATATCTCTGGCAGCATCACATTGCATAGTAAAATCATCCATATAAGAGCAGGTGTCGATAATTTTAGCGATTTCATCTTTTTCCATTCTTGCCCATTTACCAAGCTTATCCCTTGAGACAAATGAAAAACCTGTTCTAGATGCCTTGTCATTCTCTTCATGTATTAGATCAACAATCATCAATTGCTTTCCGATTAACCTTTGTTTTTCAATTTCCTTCTGTTCCATTATTCTCCTGCTCCTAAATACTTCCTGCTACACAATCCTCACCTGAACAGCTGATATCTCTTACTTATTGCAAGAGCCACGTCGTCTGGTAACGGTCTAAAACCTATAAAAAATAGAAAAATCCTTCTGCCTATTATTCTAGAACAGAAGGATTTGAATCGCATTCACCCATCAGTTGAATGCAAGGATAACACTGCCTTTTTAAACTCTTCAGCATCTTCAAAAAATGTGTATGGTTCATATTCTCCATACGCAGATGGTCTACTGATCGTAACAAGCTCAATTAGTTCCAGTCCAATCACATCGATCAATTCTCTCTTCAGAGCCACTAGCTCTGCACCATGCCGCAGTTTTAAAGCCAAGCAGCCAATCTTATGAATATCCTTTGCTATCAGATAACAACTCATCTTTTCCTCTTGCTATACAAAATTGCGCTTCCAGATTTCTATGTTTGATTTTATTTACCTTATCCATTTTGCCCTTCACGCTTTCGCTATATC
>NZ_JNKH01000090.1:0-1991 GCF_000701985.1 Butyrivibrio sp. WCE2006
GAACTTAAAGGAAAAGTAATCGCACGCTTTGAAGATGGAATGCCTATAGAAGAAATTGCTCAAAAGTCACATGTTTCCGTGGATGAGGTAACGGAAATCCTGAAGGAGAAAAAACTAATTACGGAATAATCTTGAAGATATAAACGTTATATCGATTATGGTTATATGTTATAAGAAAATGAGGGTGTACAGCTTTCATCAGAGTGTTAACTGCTTCTGTTTCCTTGCACCATTTCCATACACCCTTCCATCCATTGCCAAATCGACCAAGCATATCCCACTCCGGTTGGAGGGAAAGATATCTGTTGGATTCACCGGTAATCTTATCTATAACCGCTTTCAGGACAAGATAATCGGTCGGCCCCTCAGAGACAATTCCTATAACTTTACTCATAATAACTCCGGAACGCCTCCTAAAACACCGTTTATCCAAAGCCTGGATAATGGCTGGTTCATCTCAAGAAGTTCATCAGATACCTGAATTCTTCTTATCTCAACATGCCCCTGCCTATTCCTTTCCGTAGTAAACAATCGTATATCATCATTTGATAGGTCCAGTCCATCAAGAACGAGCGGATTATGGGTTGTTATAAATACAGTCTTATTTTCTTCAATTATTTTTTGACTAAATATTTCCGCAACTTTTCTTGCAAGTCTTGGATTCATGGCATGATCAAAATTATCGATTGCAAACATTTTCGGTGCTTTTTCATGCATAGCAAGTGCAAGCATAAATAAAACATAAAGCGCACCTTCGCTGGCATCGTAACCGGTGAATGAAGCAGTATCTTTCAGGTACTTATCCTTAAACTCTATTATCTGCTGAGTGGTCGGAACTCCCGGATTTAATATTGTTTTTTTAGGCTTACTGACTTTAAAATCCGATGCCCAGTCAATCAGTTCAAGCATGTCTTCCATGAACATGCTTCCAAACATATACTCCTCACCATCCTCATGGAGAAGATCCTGTATTGCCTCAGCAAGTCTGCCTCCATTAAGTCCAATGGGATTAGCCTGTGCAGGATCCGCAACTGTTCCTCTAAGAGTTAATGTATCCGGCTGATATATGCCATAGTTTCCAATATATTTGGCCGCTGTAGTATATTCCTTTGCTGCAAGTGATTCAGAAATTGTAAAATAACCGATTTTGTTATTAAGCTGGGCGCTGGTCCTATTACTACGACCATAGACAGCTTCCCCATCACAAGACACACTTTCTGCGAAATATTTCCAGGAATCATCATCATTAGGAACTGTCAGATGACTGATATAATCATAATCATGTCCATCCAGTTGCCATTCCAGAGAAAAATCTACTGTTTTTGATTCTTTTTCAATAGACAAAAATTTAGATTTATACAAAGATGAAGTGCTAAGACGGACGCCCTTTCTCTGCAGACTGTTAGAATTAACCCTATCTGTCATGGCTGCACTGAGGACGCCTATTGCCTCCAGAACAGAAGACTTTCCTGAACCATTGGCACCAATAAATACATTAACCCTGCCAGGCTCAAATGAAACATCATATAATGACTTAAAGTTCTGAATAGCAATTTTTTTTAGTTCCATTTCTCCCATTTAAATATGCTCCTTTTAGAAAAAAATGCTGTATCTAAATATAAGATGATTATAACACTTTCTTCGTAATAGTATGTATCTAAATTTTATAAAAATGCGTAAAATAGCCATTTTCCGGCTTTTTAAATATTGTAGAAAAGTGTATTTTATATTTATCTAAAGTTGAATATAATGTTATGATTTTTCTTAAAAATGGCATATCTAACGATTTAATAGAGCAGCTACAAATATAGAAATCTTCGACTATTTCATATGTCCTGGATTGGGCATCAAGCACTAAAATCTGAACAGGATTAAAAGCTGTTCACGCTCGTGAGAAGGCAAAATTTGTAATGATTAAATTTGCTGAGAAGTGTAGCAGATATTTTGTATCGTGCTTACCTAATAGCATATAAAAAGGGATTACAGTCCAT
>NZ_JNKH01000091.1:0-1909 GCF_000701985.1 Butyrivibrio sp. WCE2006
GGGGCTGTCGCACTAAGAATTAGTGCGAGGCCCCTTTTTAGTGCTAAAAGTCTTGATTAACACAAAGACCAGGCTTCGAAAAGCCTGGTCTTTGCTGTAAAATATATTTATGCTACTAAATAAAATCTTACAAGGAAATTATAGCCTTTCTTCCTTAAATCATCAAATAAAACTTCCGCTCGACATAGTCCTATCAGTAGCAGATGACGATCCGGTACGCCTGGTAAGCGCATTCGTGGAGGAGATGGACCTTTCTGATCTTTATGCAACATATGAAAGAATCAGAAAAGGCCAGGCAACGCCCCGTCATATGATGAAGATAGCAGTCTATGCAGCAATGAACAGAATCTTCTCATCTCGAGACATAGAAACCTCATGCAAGCGTGATATCAATTTCATGTACCTTCTTGAAGGCTTGCCCGCACCGGACCATTCAACCATTGCAAGGTTTATTTCCCTGCATCTGTCACAGTGTTCAAAACAGATGATGGCTCAGATTGGAACAATCCTTCTTGATCTTGGTGAAATCTCTGGGGAGAACATCTTCATCGATGGCACAAAGATTGAATCCGTGGCGAATAAATATACTTTTGTCTGGAAAAAAGCAGTTTCAAAAAACATGGCAAAACTGGCTGAGAAGATATGCCTCTTCTGCGCAGAGTGCGAGGAACTTTATGGCCTGAAGATTGTCTATGATGACCAGATATCACTTCATACATTAAAAAGACTCAAAAAGAAACTTTACAAGATTAAGAATGATGAAGGAATAGAGTTTGTCTATGGCTCCGGAAAGAGAAAAACTGTTCTTCAAAGGTCTGTCGAAACACTTGAAGAATACATAAAGAAACTCAAGGATTACACATATAAGCTGTACAAGTGTGGAAATCGTAACAGTTATTCAAAAACAGATCCGGATGCAACCTTTATGCGCATGAAAGAAGATGCCATGCTGAACGGACAGCTTAAACCTGCTTATAATCTCCAGCATGGTGTCGATGCCGAGTATGTTACCTGGCTTGATATATATCCAAATCCCACAGATACTCTGACACTCATTCCGTTTCTCAATGACATGGAAAAACATCTGCCGTTTAAGTACAAGAACATCGTGGCTGATGCCGGTTACGAAAGTGAAGAGAATTATGTTTTTGTCGAGAAAAATGACCAGACAGCATACATAAAACCTCAGAATTATGAACTTTCAAAAACAAGGAAATTTAAAAATGACATCAGCAGACGTGAAAACATGGATTATGACAGTGAGGATGATGCTTATGTTTGCAGGAATGGCAAAGAATTAAAGGCAATCTTTACCCGCAACGAAAAAACAGCAAGTGGCTATTCAAGAAGTGTCACTACGTATGAATGTGATAGCTGCAAGGAATGCCCGTACAAGAAAGATTGCATTAAAGGAAACAACTGCAAGACACCATTTGAAGACAGGAACAAAAGGCTTTACGTTTCGAGAAAGCTTGAAGAAAAGCGCAGTGAATGCCTTAAGCGGATAACCAGCGAATTCGGCACGCAGCTCAGAATGAACCGAAGCATTCAGGCGGAGGGTTCATTTGCAAATGTAAAAGAAGACATGAACTTCAGAAGATATTTGTATAAGGGGACGAAGAATGTTCTTGCACAAAGCGTGTTGCTTGCAATCGGATTCGATATCAATAAACTGCATCACAAGATCATGGCCGGCCGAACAGGAACTCATCTTTTTGAGCTAAAGAAAACGGCATAATTTTTGATCCTTAAAAATCAAACTCCTGTATCTGATCCGAAGATATCTTCGGACTATTAAGTCACTCTAAAAATATGAGATATGAGCAGAAAGCAGATATAAGTACCGATTTTTAGGCCTGAAAAAGGGCCATCGCCCAGATGATTTAATCATCTAATGCGACAGCCCCTT
>NZ_JNKH01000092.1:0-1898 GCF_000701985.1 Butyrivibrio sp. WCE2006
TCATCCAGCCTTTTTGTGATGCTTAAAAATGGTGAAATTGAAAACACTTAAAAATAAGCCGTTTCGCTATTGACATTTGTTAGCAGGTTTTTATGAAAAAATTTGAAAAATTTGAAATTAGTGTTGACTCTGACGTTGGGTAATAGTTTACGGTATAATTATCACGACGAAGGAGATAAATACTATGATGACAGTAAATGAAGTAAGCAAGCTGACGGGAGTGAGTATACGCACTCTTCAATACTATGACAGGATTGGACTCTTAAAACCGACAGAGTACACCGGGGCAGGGTACAGGCTGTATGACGATGCAGGACTGGAAAAAGCTGCAGCAGATTTTACTGTTTAAGGCGCTTGAGTTTCCTCTTAAGGATATAGCTGCAATAGTAAATAGTGAGAATTTTGATAAATCAAAGGCATTGGAACAACAGATAGAGCTTTTGACTTTGAAAAAGGAGCACATTGAGAACCTTATCACCTTGGCTCGTGGATTAAAGGCGAGAGGAGTGAGAAGATTGAATTTTACAGCATTTGATACAAAAAAACTTGATGAATATTCTAAGAGAGCAAAGGAGCAGTGGGGTAAAACCTCGCAGTATAAAGAGTTTGTAGATAAGAGTAAAAACTGGACAAAGGATGATGAGAAGACTCTGATGGAAAATCTCATGCAGATTTTTGTTAGATTTGGCCAGCTTCGAGATCTCGACCCTGCTTCAAAGGAAGTGCAGGAGCAGGTAAAGTCTTATCAGAACTTTATCACTGAAAATATGTATACTTGCACTGATGAGATTCTCCTTGGACTTGGAAAATGGCTCGGAGGTGGTGGAGAAGTTGCCGAGAATGTAGGCAGGGAGTGCGGCGAGGGTACAGCAGAATTCGCTTATCAGGCAATCAGGATTTATTGTGAGAAGTAGAGCCATAATAGTATAACCAGAGCATTAAATGTACCAAAGGACTTGGGGGTTATTTGTAAGACAAGGGGAATAATTGGATATGAGTAAAGACATGACAGTGCAGTGCGACAATGGACTTATTAACATCAGAGTAGGTGCAATTATTCTGAAGGATGGAAAGTTCCTTATGGTTGGGAACCATATCAGACCAGAGTATTTATATTCTGTAGGGGGTAGGATCAAGTTCGGAGAGACTGCCGAGGAAGCAGTAATACGTGAGGTGTATGAAGAGACTGGCATAAGAATGGAAGTAGACAGGTTGGGGTTCGTTCATGAGAATTATTTTTATGGGGATGCGGAGTCTAACCTTGGAAAATTGATATATGAAATATCATTCTTTTTCTACATGAAGGTCCCGGAGAATTTTGAACCAAAGTGCAGCAGCTTTACTGAGGATGATCACCAGGAATTTCTTGAGTGGATTGCTCCGGATGATCCGATTAAGTTCTACCCGGAGTTCTTCAGGACAGAATTATTACATCCGGTAAATGATGTTAAGCATTTCTTGACGGATGAAAGGTGAATACAATGAAAATTCTTTTTATTGGCAATAGCCATAGCTGACAGTTTACCTGATGATCACAATAAGGACTGGTCAGCACTCGATAGATTATTCTTGGAGATGCTTGGTGATTGAGATGTGAGTACATACCAGGAGAGATTCTGGATTACATTACGAGCTAATACTGATTTTATCAACCACACGTTAAATGACAGGACTGAACTTTGCTATTAAAATAAAAAAGCATAGATGTTGTTTTGGGGTTTAATATCACTGAGATTTGTAGGACGGTAACATAAATATTGAACGATAACATATTTGATGTTACTATAAAAGAAAAATGTTATCGAGGTGACAAACTATTAGTAGTCAATAGGTTTTAGAGAATATTTTATAATTATTGGTTTGAGGGTAACTTTAATAAACCATCTGAATACACCGTA
>NZ_JNKH01000093.1:0-1701 GCF_000701985.1 Butyrivibrio sp. WCE2006
TCAATTCTTGGTAAGGATACCAAAGTTAAGGATGAGAAGCCTTTGGAAGTAGTTGAAGCTTATGTGAAGGAGAACACTACTGAGCTGGTGGATCCGCTTGATGTTCAGAAAAAGATTTCTGTACTTCAGGAAAAAAGGGATACGCTTCTTACTGAGCTTGATACTCAGATTAAAGTATCCAATGCGACAAGGTTTATTGAGATTTGATTAACTCAGTAAGAATTGCCTGCAACACGAAAACTTCAAACCCGGTTTCCCTGTAACAGGGTTACGTTACAACTACCGATATTGCAAATATTGGATGAGAGTTCAGAATGGCGAAGTGGAAATCGCGCTGGGTTAATGGCCCGGAAGTCGCAGGTTCGAATCCTGCTTCTGAATCCCCATATACGGGATAATAATGAGGAGGCCGCAACAGCCAAGAGCGTTAACCGTTTTGCATTTTGGTTAAACCGTAAATTATCATCGGTCAATAGTATTTACTTCAATAATCAATTGGGAACTGAGAATGTGCTTTAGACATAGAAATATGTTGAAACCCATGATAAAGGTTAGGGCGCTAAACCGGTTGGTCTGAAGTGATCCTCGTGGCTGTGTTGTGGGCAATAGAATAATCAATTCAGAATTTGATCATAGCTGGACCTCAGATAGGTAAAGCGGCAAAGGACCTTGCAGAAAATGCAGGGTCTTTTGTTTTTTCAACTAGAGGTTCAATGACATTGCTGGGGTACGAAGGTTATCATAACAATAGTAAGAAATAAAGAGGCTTTTAGTAGCTTCCAGATGGAGATCTTTATCCTGCAGGAGTTACAGAGTAAAGAAGGGTATTTGATATGGTAATAGTTACGTTAATGAGGAGAAAGCATGCTGGATTTACTTTGGAGACACAGGGTTTTGAGCATAGAGCGTTTCCTAATATGAAGGCAGCTAAAAAATGGCTGAAGGCCAATAATTTTATTTATGGACAAAGAGATTTTTTTAAATATGATGGCCCTGATGACAAAGAGTGGTGTCATGTTAATGATGCTTCTTGGGATTTTATAAAAGTTATTATAGAAACCCTTGAAGATCCTGAGGAAGACTCGTGCTATAAGAATTTTGACCCAGGAATGGCTCCGTGGCTTAAAGCGGCTTATGAAGAAGGCAGAAGAGAAGGTTTTGCGGGAAGACTTGTTAAATTGGATATGCCAAGGGATGAGAAGATAAAAATGTTTATAGAAACATTTGGGGATTCGAAGGCGGATGCAGAGTATTGGATATCCTACTGTGAGAAGGAAAGTGCTGCACAATAATAGATTCGAGGAATTTGGTGATATGGTCACAGAACGAAAGATAACTAGATGGAAGAATAAATATTGTCTTGCTAAATATACTCTTAGTAATGCAGGTATAGAGAAGATGATGGAACTCATGAGCCTCACAGATAAGATAGCTAAAGAGGGCAGAAGCTCACGAAGATCAATATGGGTAAATGTTCCGAATAAAACGGATAATGGGGACTGGGTAAACATAAGATTCTGCGGCGCTGTTTATGACCCGGGAGATGTCTTTTACGAAGTTATGTTGGATGACATAAGTGTGATGTCTTGCTCGAGCGATGAAATCATATAGAGTGCTGACATGCTTTATGCGACGGAGCCATCGATGGGTTTGATAAGTAACCACAAGTCAGCTAGGTGAGATCCGAAAGAAAATTATCCA
>NZ_JNKH01000094.1:0-1560 GCF_000701985.1 Butyrivibrio sp. WCE2006
ATGAAATATTTATTTGTTAACGGCATCCTTTCTGAACTGGCCAAACGAGCTAAAGACTATAGGCTGGCATATCCCCTGACTCAAAAGGAGCTGGCAGATAAGGCAGGCGTATCACTAAGATCTGTCCAAAAATTTGAAAAGGGTTTAGATGTGCAACTGGATATCTTTATTAAAATCATGATGGCGTTGGATTTAGCCGACAATTTTAATACTCTGATACCAGATATGAGTGACAGGCCCTCTACATATTTAGCTAGACAAAATGGAACAGAGCGGAAAAGAGTCAGAAAGAAAAACGACAAACCAAGCAATAGAACTTTCAAATGGGGTGACGAACAATGAATAACCTTGCAGAAATATTTTTATGGAACACCAAGATTGGCACCCTCAGTCTCAAAGAAGGTTTACCTTATGCAATCTTTGAGTATGACAACGATTTTATTGAAGGGGTTCGTGGAACTAATATTCAGCTTTCGCCCTTAAAAATGCCTATATCCAACAAACTCTATTCGTTTCCTAATTTAGAAGAATCGTTTCACGGAGTACCTGGAATGATAGCTGATTCCTTGCCCGATAAATTTGGTAATGCCATTATCAACCAATGGCTCGCTGCACAAGGAAAGTCCGAGACTGATTTCAACGTGATAGATCGATTGTGTTATACAGGGAGCCGAGGTATGGGCGCACTAGAATATCGTCCAGCACTCTCTGCTGGCTCCAGTTCATCTGATATAGTCAATGTCAGTGAGATGGTAAAATTCGCCTCTGATGTTTTGAGTAAAAGAAAAGAAGTAAACATAGACATGTCCAATGCCTCTTACTCACAGTTTCTCAAACTAGGAACATCTGCAGGAGGTGCAAGAGCAAAGGCAGTCATTGCATGGAATGAAGAAACAAATGAAGTGAAGTCTGGTCAGATTGCCCCTGAAAAAGGATTTGATTATTGGCTAATGAAATTTGATGGCGTCAGCAAGAATGGTGATCATGACATGGAGGATGAGCCTGAATATACCCTTATTGAGTATGCCTATTATCTTATGGCATTACAGGCTGGAATAAATATGAATGAATGCCGTATCTTCAAAGAAAATAACCACAATCACTTTATGACCAAACGATTCGACAGGGTAGATGGTTCAAAGGTTCACATGCAAACACTTGCGGCGCTTGCCCACATTGATTACAACACGCCAAGACTTTGCAGCTACGAATTGGCGGCATCTTACATGAAACAGATTGGTCTTGGTGCTAATGAGGTTGAACAGTTCTACAGAAGAATGGTATTTAATGTTCTTGCCGTCAACAGAGATGACCATGTTAAAAACGTCTCATTTCTGATGAACAGAGATGAAATCTGGAAATTATCACCAGCCTATGATGTCACATTTTCCTATAACCCGACAAACAAATGGTTAAGCAACCATCAAATGACGCTAAATAACAAAAGCGAAAAGATAGAATTAGAGGACCTGCTTCAGGTCGCATCCACAATCAGCATATCTACTCAGAGAGCCAAAAGCATTATTGCAGATGTAAAATCTGCAATAGTTCATTGGACTT
>NZ_JNKH01000095.1:0-1533 GCF_000701985.1 Butyrivibrio sp. WCE2006
ATCGTTTTTAACCACATTTCTTTTAAGGATTAACAACAGCCGCTTGTAAAGAGTAGTATATCACATCTGCTATGTAAAAAAACTAAACCTGTGGTTCAATATCGATTAGAAACGTATACTGATCTCACAGCTCCCATAAAACAACTGACAAATCTAAGAATCGCCAAACAAGCAACGCGTTTCTGCTGAAGAAGATAATAAATCCATTCCCTTTCCTGCATTTTTCGTGTATTGAAGCTTTAATCTTCTTCTCCAAAATGTTCTTCATACCATTTTTCCTGAGCCATACCAGCAAGAACCATTTCATTGAATTCTTTATTTCTGGGGAATCCAAGATAGTAATAAATATCAAATCCATGTCTTTTATAATACTTATCAGCAGGATTTGAAAAATCGCATACGGAATTATCATCTTCATCTATTGTTTCTGCACTTTGACTTTTTGGATTCCGCAAATTATCTCTTAGTTTTTTTCGCCATTCTTCCTCCGCTTTTTTAACTTCATCATCTATTGGCACTAGTTTTGAGTATTCGGATGCAAGACGATTGGGAAGTCCAATACTGAGGAATCCTCTTTTTATCTTTCCATAGTTCCCCTGTTCCTGACTGGCTTTGTTATGCCGTTTTGATATATATCTATAATGCACATCAGCCATACATTCCAGTACTCTTATTGTTATAGCACCATGACTATTATCGTAAAGAAGTTTAGGCACTATTTTTTCAAATACATGTAGGATGCATACATTTCCTCCGATGTACTGGCTGGATTTATTCTTATGCAAGTAAAGACTGCCATAAGAATACTTCCTACAACAATTGCACCTTCTTCAGTCTTAATGTTTTCGAAGCATCTTTTTAATGCTTCGACATCACTATTAAACATGCCATAATTAAGAACCATCCCATCACACATAGACATGAGGTAAGGAGTTGTCTTATCATATATTTCCTTTTCTGTTATTTTCCCATCACAAATACAGAGTGTGAGATCGTTAAATGTATCTAAATACTTATCATATGCTACATCTTTTTCCATATATGGTCCTTTCTTTAAAACATGATTTTTAACATGTGATAATTATTAATCCTCATAACCATCAAGATATTTTTGAACATATTCTCTGCTATATCTTAATGCCTCCTCAGGCGTATCTCCTCTGCTATTACAACTCGGTGCTTCTTCCACCTCACAGAGCCAAACCCCATCCTCCATATACAATCTCCGATTGAATCTGTCGCGTGATAATCTCCTATTCGCATACTCTTTTTTCTGCTGTTCTTTCTCATCCTCTTTAGCTTCTTCTTTGCAAATAGCAATACCGACAATAACCCCCAAAATAATAGAAATAATCAACAGTTCCCAAAATATGTTAATGATATTTAAAAAAACTAAACCTGTGGTCTAAAAATCATTTTTTTAAGTATCATCAAGATATTTTGAAAACCTCCTACACATTCACATCATTACATACCAATATGTCATTTATTGTCACGTCAAGCATATCTGCAAGAAGAACCATATTATCCATT
>NZ_JNKH01000096.1:0-1463 GCF_000701985.1 Butyrivibrio sp. WCE2006
GTTAAATAACAGCCTCTCAGATAGTACTTTTGAAACTACTGTAAGGCTTACAATACCATCTGGAATCAGCATTGAATTCTCCAACGAAACTAGTGTACTGACATGTTGATATTTAATCAAATTATATCTATTAATCCGTGCCATTTCTTGGTAAAATAAAAGAAAAAGCACGGAGGCACAGCAATGGCAGGCAGACCAAAAAAGTATCATATCAATCTCACTGACGAAGAATTCAAAAGCATCAAGTCGATAATTCGCAAGAAGAGTACAAGCAAAACACTAAGGACAAGATGCCAGATTATCCTTGATCTTGATGAGAATCATGGAAAAATGTTGTCATATGAGCAATGCTATAAATCTAATGGAGTCTGTCATGCAACAGTCTCTAATACTGTTAAAGGCTATGCCACAAAAGGTATGGATTACCTAAAAGGTCTCAACAGAAATGAGAATTCCAATAATGCTCGCCGTAAGGTTGATGGTCGGATTGAAGCCCATCTTGTTCAAATAGCTTGCAGTCCGGCACCTGAAGGACATAGCAGATGGACAATACGCTTATTGGAAGATGAACTCAAGGTTGTTTTGGACACTGATGAAACCATTAGTCGCGAAGCTATCCGTAAGGCTTTAAAAAAAACAAACTTAGACCTCACAAAAACTCCTACTACTGCATTCCAAAGAAAAACGACCCGGAATTCGTAGCTTCAATGGAGGATATCCTGGATGTCTATGAAAGACCATACAACCCGGATTGCCCTGTAGTCTGCATGGATGAAAAGCCATATCAGCTACTCGGAGATGTAAGAGATCCACTTCCTATGAGACCTGGAGATGATGCAATCATAGATTCAGAATACCAGCGTAACGGAACATGCAGTATATTTGCCTTTGTGGAACCATTAGGTAGCAAACATCATGCCAGCGTTCGAGAACATCGAACCGCTGAAGACTGGGCTGAAGAAATCCAATACCTTGTTGATGTTATGTATCCTGATGTAGAAAAGATAGTCCTGGTCATGGATAATCTGAATACACATAAACCTGCATCATTATACAAAATCCTTCCTCCTGACGAAGCACGCAGGATAATTAAAAAGTTAGAAATACACTATACTCCCAAGCATGGCAGCTGGCTCGATATAGCAGAAATTGAGCTTAATGTTATGACAAGACAGTGTCTGTCCCGTCGCATACCGAATATCGATTTACTCAAGGCAGAACTCAGTGCATGGGAGGATGAGCGTAATGCAAATAAAGCAACTGTTGACTGGCAATTTAAAACATCTGACGCAAGAATAAAACTCAAATCGCTATACCCCGTTCTTTAAGGCGGGGAGCGGCTTTGATTAATTGTGAACGTGTCAGCACACTAGTGCAGCCACTATCAAAAACATCCTGAGTGTGCTGCAGACAGTATGATCGGGGATCTTTCCGGCGTTAAGAAAATATATCTCATAACTGGC